>JBDUCG010000026.1:0-12360 GCA_040003565.1 Chloroflexota bacterium
GCGTTCGGCCACTTACGCGGTCTTCTTGCCGGCGTCGACGACGAGCTCCTCGACCGGGCGCCGGCCGTGGGCGAGTGGAGCCTGCGCGAAACGCTCGTGCACGCGATCGGCGTCGAACGCTCGTACCGCGCCAACACGCAGCATGCATTGGTCCGCAGCGATGACGACACACTCACCCTCCCCGCCGATCGCCGCCCGAAGCCCGATCCCGCGGACACCAGCGGCGGCGTGCTCGACATCCTGGCCGCGTTCGCAACACGACGCGCCGAGACCGACGCGGCGCTCGCCGGCCTCGACAGCGATCAGATGGTCCGGCCGTCGCAGTGGGGACCGTACGAGGTCCCGCACCGTATCGACGTTCGTTTTCGTCTGCACCGTTTCGCGTCGCACATCGTCGAGCACACCGTGCAGTGCGAGAAGGCGATCGCGTCGCTCGGCGTCACGCTAAACGATCCACGCGCCGTCGTCCGCGCCATCGGCGCGACCCGGGGCGCTCACGAGCGCCGCTCATCGCGCACGGCACTCGACGCGCTCGACGCAGCCTTGCTCGCACGGGCTGACGCGCTCGGCGTCTAGTCGGGCCGGCACCTGGCGATTACGCTTACGCGGGCGAGTGGAGTAATGGCAGCCTCGTGAGCTTTAGGAGCTCATGCTCGAAAGAGCGTGAGGGTTCGAGTCCCTCCTCGCCCACAGCGGGCGCGCGCTTAGTGCCCTTCAATTTAGGCTCGAGTGCAGGAGGGCCATCCTGATTCGAAACTTCCTTCGTAAACACATGGCAAATCAATTCGGCAGGCCAAGTGGGCTGCTCGGTCGAATGATCGAAAAGCGCATGTCAAAGCGCACGACCGCGGATGCGGCATGGACCGTTTCGCTTCTGAACATTCGACCTACCAGCCGACTGCTGGAGATCGGCTTTGGCGGTGGAGTGCCGCGCACCTTGCGAGCCAGAAGGCATCCCAAGGATTTGTCGCCGGCATTGACCACTCTGCCGCGATGGTTCGGGTGGCGAGCAAACGGAATGCCGACGCCATCAAGTCACTACGCATGGAACTTGGACAGGGAGATGCCGGGTCGATTCCCTATCCCGACGACTCCTTTGACATTGTGTTTTCAGTTCATTCGATCTATTTCTGGAAAGACGCGATCCAGTGTCTCAAGGGATTTCGACGGGTGCTCAAACCAGGCGGCTTGCTCGCGATCACCATTCAGCCAAAGAACCGATGGCGGCAAGAAGAGACGGATCCGCCGGGGATGACGTTGTTCTTTGGGGATCAGATCAAAGAGATGTTCTCATCGGCTGGTTTCCACAACATACAAATGGAGTCGTACACGGAGAGTGGCGAAACAAGTCTCGAATGCATCCTTGGGAGTAAGTGACCTCGGCGCTCCTTGCGCGCGGCGGTGGACCCCGCCGAATCAAAGGCGGGTAACAGCAGCGGTCGTTCGCTAGCTCGCTCGGTGCAAAACAGGACCAGCGATGCCTGAACGGTACCGTTTTCTCATTGTTTGGCCCCCACCCCACCGCTATCCATGAAGGATGAAGAGCCGCGTTCTGGTCGCGGACGACGACCCCTCGACGCGGGCGTTGATCGAAATGGCGCTCCAAGAGGCTGGCTACGACTGCGTCGTTGCCGCCGACGGCAAGGCCGCGCTGGACAACGCCCACGCCACGCGACCTGATCTCGTCGTGCTCGACGTCGGCATGCCGTTCCTGACCGGGGACGAGGTCCATAAGGAGCTGCGCCGCGATCCGCGCACGCGCTACATCCCGGTCGTCTTCGTGACCGCGAAGAGGACGACGGCCGAGATGGCGGCGCGACTCAAGAACGGCGCCGATGACTACATCTCGAAGCCGTTCGACGTCGACGAGCTGGTGGCGCGCATCGCGTCCGCGCTGCGTCGCGCCGAGGAGCTCCGCTCGCTCAATCCTCTGTCAGGTCTCCCGGGGAACGTCACGATCTCGCACGAGATCGACGCCCGGCTCGCGGACGCCACTGATACCGCGTGCCTGTACGTGGACATCGATCACTTCAAGGAGTTCAACGACCGCCACGGCTTCACCCGCGGCGACCGCGTCATCGCGCACCTCGCCGAGCTCCTCAGCCAAGCGGTGCGGGAAGTGAGCGAGGATGCGTTCACCGGGCACGTGGGCGGAGATGACTTCGTCGTGCTCGCGCCGGGCGCGCGCGCCGAAGAGCTCGCGAACGAGATCATCGCGCGCTTCGACGCCTCGATCCCCGCGCTCTACGACGCGGAGGACCGCGCGCGCGGCTGGGTCGAGGCGACCGACCGTCGGGGCCGCATGCGCCACGTGCCGTTCGTCACGGTGTCGATCGGCATCGTCCCGCTGGTTCCCGAACGCTTCACGAGCGCCACCGAGGTGGCGCGCGCCGCGGCCGAGATGAAGGAGGTCGCCAAGCGCCGGACCGGCTCCTGCTACGCGATCGACCGCCGGCTCGAGACTAGCGTCGCTTCGCCCACGCGGTGAGGATCGAGCGCAGCGAGAGGAACATCACGATCCCGACGAGCTGACCCATGAAGATCGTCCGGTTCAGGTCGATCGCGGGACGCCAGGTCACATCACCGTCCTTGATCACCCACGCTCCGACCGGTCGCGCGGAGAGACCGAAGCCGGCGCCACCGTTGCCCGCCGTGTCGCCACCGCCACCGCCACCGCCGGCCACGTGCGCGGCGGGGATGATGGTCACGCCGTCCTGCCGATATGGCTCGCCGTACACGCGTCGCACCGTGATCGCATCACGCATCTGATCGACTCTGTCGAGCGCGTTCATCGTCTGACCTCCCCGTCGTCGTCCGACGATAGCGCTAGACGGTGAGTTCCAGGCCCTCGCGAGCGACGACGACCTCGAGGCCCGGGCGGCGCTCGGTCGCGGCGCGCTGCGCGTCCCGGCCGATCCGATCGAGCGCGTCATCGCTCCGATCGGGGTCGTGGTGATACAGGACCAGCCGCCCGACGCGCGCCTTCACCGCGATGTCGACGGCCGCGTCGACGGTCGAGTGCCCCCAGGTCGCCTTGAAGTCGCTCGGCAGGAACTGGGCATCGTGGATCAGCGTGTTCGCGTCGGTCGACAGCGGGATCACGGGATTCGTCTTGCCCGAGAACGCGTCCTCGGTATCGGTCGCGTACACGAGGGAGCGCCCGTCGGCCTCGATGCGGTACGCGAGCGCGGGCGCCGGATGGAAGATCGTCGATGAGCGGACCCGGAACGGCCCGACGCGCTCGTCGGATCCGTCGGTCATCTCGTCGATCCGCAACTGCACCGGAAGGTCGTCGATGTCGACCGGGAAGAAGGGATCGTCCATGCCCAGCCCCAGCAGGTCCTTGAGCGAGCGCGACTGCTTGGGGCCGATGATCCGCAGCCGGCTCTTGGGGTCGTATGCCGGGCGGAAGAAGGGGATGCCCTGGATGTGATCCCAGTGCAGGTGCGAGAGCAGCAGGTCCACCTCGAAGGGCTTCGTGCCGCCGCCGTTCATCATCGCGATCCCGAGCTCGCGCAGACCGGTCCCGGCATCGAGCACCAAAAGCGCGCCGCCGGAGTCGCGCACCTCGACGCACGCCGTGTTGCCGCCGTAGCGCACGGTGTTGGGGCCGGGGGTCGGGATCGAGCCGCGCGTGCCCCAGAAGCGGATCTTCACGACGATGCCGCCTTCTCTGATGACCGGTCGCGCTCCGACAGCCCCGCCGCCTCCTGGATGGTCCCCATGCCCTCGTCACCCGGCTTCGGCCAGGTGTGCTTCAGCGCCGCGAGCGCGGCCTCGAGATGCGGCTGCGCCGTGTGCACGGCCGCCATGACTTTTGGATCGAGGTGGTCGCCGGCCATCGCATCCATCAGCTCCAGCGTCTTGTCGACCGGATAGGCAGGCTTGTAGTAGCGCGGCGACGTGAGCGCGTCGAAGACATCGGCCGCCGCCACGATGCGCGCTCCGAGCACGATCGACTCGGCCGCGAGGCCCTTTGGATACCCTTTTCCGTCCATCCGCTCGTGGTGCTGCGACGCGATCACGGGGACGTCGCGCATGTCGCGCGGGAACACGAGGTGCGCGAGGAACTCGCCGGTCTTCTCCGCGTGCGCCTTCATGTACGCGAACTCGGCATCGTCAAGCTTCCCCGGCTTCTGCAGGAACTTGTCGCGCACCGCGATCTTCCCGTAGTCGTGGAGCAGCGCGGCGGCGCGGAGCTTCTCAAGGTCCTTTCCCCTCAGGCCCATGGCGCGTCCGATGACGTCCGCATAGCGCGTCACCCGCTGACTGTGCCCGGCCGTCTGCTGGTCGCGGGCGTCGACGGTCATCGCAAGGGTCTCGATAAGGGTCTGCCAGAGCTGTTTCTGCTCGGCCACGAGCTGGGCGTTCTCGACCGCCACCGCGGCCGAGGCCGCGAGCGACGCGAGGGTGTCGACGTCCGCATCCGTGAACGCTCCGCCCCCGTGCTTGTTGACCGCCTGGAAGACGCCGATGACACGGCCCTCCTGGCCCGTCATCGGATAGGTCAGCAGACTCTTGGTCTGGTAGCCGCTCTGCTGGTCGGGTTCAGGATTGAAGCGCGGGTCGGCGTACGCATCGGGGATATTGATGACCTCGCCGGTCTGCGCGACGGTGCCGGCGATGCCGGTGCCCAGCGGGATGCGTATCTCGTTCGCGCCGAGCGCGACGCGCGACCACAGCTCGCCGCGGTCGGGATCGACGATGAAGATCGTGGCGCGGTCCGACGCGAGCAGCTCGCGGGTCGCCTCCGCTATCAGCTGCAGGAGCGAGGTGAGATCGGTCACCGACATGAGACGGCGGGTCACGTCGAGGATGACCTCTAGCCGATGACCGGCGGTCCGCCGGCGATCCGCGGTCCGGCGCTCAGGCGGCGTGCCGCTCATTCCGCGGACGTGATCCGCTCGGCCACCGGCGCGATGGTCTCCGCGATCTGCTCGAGGAGCATCTGGTCGCGGCGCTCGAAGGTGCCGTTGCGCTTGTTGAGGACCTGGATGATCGCGACGGGCTTTCCCTGGCTCCCCCACACCGGCACGACCAGCACGTTCAGCGTGCGAAACCCTGTGCGCATGTCGAACTTGCGATCGAAGCGCGAATCGGCGTACGCGTCCGGCACGTTGATCGTCTCGCCGGTGAGCGCGGACTGTCCCGCGAGCCCCTGCCCGAGCGGCAGACGGATCTCGGTCGCTGTTCGCTGCGCCACGCGCGCCCACAGCTCCTGCTTCTGCTGGTCCACGATGTAGAACGTGCAGCGCTCGGCGTCGACCGCTTGCGAGCAGAGCTCCACGAGCCCGCGCAGATAGGACTCGCGGTCGCGCTGCACCGAGAGGTGCCCGAGCTTCACCAGGATCAGGGCGACCTTGTCGTCGAGCATGTCGATCAATGGAATCCGGCTACCGCGGCGGTGCCGATCGTGATCTTCATCGGGGGCGCGGCATTCGGGTTCGCCGTCGCGCCGATGCGGTCGATCTGATAGCAGGCCACCGGCTCGGCGCGGCCCTTCACGTGGATCGAACCGAGGTCCACATAGTCGACATCAGAGCCAAGCTCGCTCAGCGTCTCCGCGCTGCACGCGACCTGATCCCGGCGCGCGATGTCCGCTGAGGTGAGCCGTGACGCCACGTTCGCGGTATCGCCGATCACCGTGTACTCCATACGTCCCATCGCGCCGAGGAAACCCGCCACGACGTGTCCGGTGTTGATGCCGAAGCCGAACGAGACATCAGGCCCACCCTTCGCGCGCTCCGTCTGGATCCACTTCTGCATCTCCAACGCGCATTCGACCGCCTTGCGCGCTTCGTCGGCCACTTCGATCGGCGCGCCCCAGATGACCATGATGTTGTCGCCGTTGTACTTGTTCACGGTCCCTTCGTAGCGGTTGATGATGTTCACCATACTGTCGAAGTAGCGGTTGAGGTGGCCCAGGAGGATGGCCGGGGTCATACCCTCCGAGATCGTCGTGAACCCGCGGATGTCCCCGAAGAGCACCGTCACGCGCCGGTCCTCGCCGCCCAGGGCGAGCTTGCCGGTCTCCTCGCGGTCCATGATCGTGCGCGCGACCGCCGGGGTGACGAATTTGCCGAACGTGCTCTGGGTCCGCGTGAGCGCCTGCTGCTCCTCGAACAGGAGGTAGCCGAGCGTGATCACCCACCAGAACGCCGCCGGTATGACGTAGCCGATGGACGGCACGTCGACCGGTCCGTTCCCGACGTCGCCCTGCGTCTGCAGCGCGAAGAGGATGTACGCGCCCGCGATGTAGGCGACGAGAACTCCGAGCGCCGCGAGGAAGCCCCAGAGTCGCCAGCGCACGACCAGCAGCATCCCGCCCAGGGTCACGATCAGGAGCTGCAGCAGCGTGGTGATGAAGCCCTGCTTCAGCACCGGGTAGCGGTTGGTGAAGATCGACTGCGCGGTGTTCGCCCAGATCTCCACCCCGAACATCTTTCGACCGACGCTGTTCGGCACGGGATAGTCGTCGGGCACCGCCGAGACGGAGTGGAAGCCCACGAAGACCGTGCGACCCACGATCAGCTCGCGCGGCACCGCGCCCGCGATCACGTCCTTCATCGAGACGACGCAGAACTCGCCCGAGATCTTGCAGAAGCCGAACTTCTGCTGCTCGCCGGTCGAGGTGGCCGGTCGTGACGCGTAGTACACGGGCATGCCGCCGCGCTGGTTCAGCGGCAGCACGCGCGGGCCGAGCGGGGCGGGGACCGAGAGCAGATCGCCGCTCAGCGTCGCCTTGGTCAGATCGGCCCGCAGCTGCCGCGACGCGGCGAGCAGCGGCAGCGCGTAGTACGTCGTGCCGTCCGGTCCTTCGATACGCATCTGCGCGTCGCGAACGTGTCCGTCGGGATCGGCGTTCACGTTGACCGAGCCGACGCCGGCCGCCGCCGAGCTGAACTGCGTGATCGGTAGCTGCACCACCGCGTACCTCGTCGAGTGATCGCCCAGGATGCCGTCCCCCGCGCCCTGCATCGCCAGGATGACGTTGCCCGCGTCCTTGATCGCCGACGCGAGGAGCGCGTCGTCTTCGGCGCTGGGCGAGCGGTCGTAGAGGCTGATGTCCATCGCGATGACGGTCGGGCTCTGCACCTTCAGCGCGCGGATGAGGTCGGCGTACGCGCGCCGCGGCAGCGGGTAGACGTCGTACTTGCTGATCGTGAGGTCGTCCACCGCAACGATCGTCACCTGGTTCTTGACCTGCGCCGGTGAGATGTCGATCGCCTTGTCGTAGACGGCGGTCTGAAGCGTCGTATCGAAGAGCTGCGTGAGGAGCGCGAAGGCGGCGAAGAGCATCGCGAGCGCGGCGAGGCCGGCCACGACCGCGCGCTGACGCCGCTGGCGCTTCGAAACCACCTTCCCCGCCTTCCCTACCCGCCGCGGGCGGGTCGCGGTCAGATTATGGGGTGGCGGGCGTGTGCGAGCACGCCCTGAAGCACGGCGATGGAGCGCGTGTAGTCCGCGAGAGAGAGGCGCTCGATGGGTGTGTGGTCGTAGCGGGAGTCGCCAGGACCGTAGGCGACCATCGGGCAACCCCAAGCCGGCGCGAGGATGTTCATGTCGCTGGTCCCGCTCTTCACCTTGAACGTCACTTTGCCGCCCGCGCCGGCGATCGCGCCGACGAATGCGCGCGCGAGCGGCGTGGTGCGGGGGGTTCGCGCCGCTTCTTCGGCGCCGACCCGCTCGATCTCGATCGCCGCCTCACCGACGTGCTCCGCGGCGATGGCGCGCAGCTCGCTCTCGAGCTCGACAGTGCTGATGCCGGGCGGGATGCGGTAGCCGACACACAGCTCCGCGCGCTCGACGAGGCCGTCGCTCGTCCCGCCGCTCATGCCCTCGAGACGGCAATCCAGCCGCGCGAACCCGTCGGTCGCGCCGGTGCGTCGCTGCGCCGCCGCGCGCACGTTCGACCAGAGCGCGAGCGCCTCTTCACTGCACGTCATGCCCGGCGCGGCACCGTGTCGCGCCGGCCGCGAGAGCGACACGCGAAGCGAGAGCCGTCCCTTGTACGCGACCGTGACCGCGTCCCATCCCGAAGGCTCGCCGATGACGCACCAGTCGGGAGCGGGGAGCGTCGCGCGAAACCGCGCGCCGGCGCTCGTCGGCGACTCCTCCTCGACGGCGCCGACGATCGTGACGCGCACGCCCGGGACCGGTGTGGTCGCAGCGGCGACGAACGCCGCGAGCGGCCCCTTCGCGTCGACCGCGCCGCGACCCACGAGCTCGCCGTTCTCGACGCGCACCGCGATCTCGCCGGGCACCGTGTCGATGTGACCGAGCAGGACGACGTGCATGGGGCCGTCGCCGATCTCGCCGACCGCGTTTCCAGCATCGTCGACCGAGGCGCGAAACCCGCGCTCGGCCATGCGCGCCACGAGCCATTCCACGGCCTCACCCTCGCGACGGCTGGTGCTCGGGATCGCCACCAGACCTTGGACCAGCTCGATGTCGCGGTCTATGCGAGCACCTTCATCCGCGGATCACCGTGCGCACCTGTGGATCGCCGGAGGCGCTGCGGATGACGACTTCGTCCACGCCGCCCTCGATGGCCTCGCGCGCCGCGAGCACCTTCTTCTTCATACGCCCCTGCGCGAGCTTCTCGGCCTCGTCGAGCGTCGTCTCGGCGACGAGCGACGCGGGATCGTTCGGATCGCGCAGCAGACCGGGCACGTTGGTGAGGATCAGGAGCGCGTCGGCGTCGATCGCGACCGCGATGCGCGACGCGACGCGATCACCGTCCACGTTGAGCGACTCGTTCTCCGTCGACAGCGCGAGCGGAGCGACGACCGGCACGCGGCCCGGCCCGATGAACTGTGTGAGCAGCGGCAGGTTGACCGCTTCGACCGTGCCCGTGTAGTCGTCACGGAGCAGGAGCGTCTTGCCATCCTTCACCGCGCGCACGTCCTTGCGCTTCGCGACGAGCAGCCGCCCGGATATCCCCGACAGCCCGACCGCGTCGATCCCGCGCTGCTGCAGCTTCTCGACGTACAGGAAGTTCTCGACGCCGAGCGCGGCCATGGCGAACACCTCGAGGGTGCGGCGGTCGGTGCGACGGCTCGTGTGCCCCGAGGGCGAGGTGATCGTCTCCTGCGGGACGCCGAGCGCCGCGGCGATCCGGTCGGTCTCCGAAGACGCCCCGTGGACCAGCACGATCTCGTCGAGGCGCGCGACCTCGGCGACGAGCGTCGCGACCGCGTCGCGGTCCACGCCCTTCGACCCGCCGGCCTTGATGACCGCGCGCAGCGTCATGGGTGCAGCCCCGTGAAGCCGAGGCCGGCATCCTCGGCCAGGCCGCACGCGACATTCATCGCCTGCACGCCGTTACCGGCCGCGCCTTTCACCAGGTTGTCGATCGCGCAGATCGCGACGACGCGCTCGCCCCGCGGATCGGCGGCGAAGGAAACGTCGGCGAAGTTGGTGCCCGCGAGCAGCTTCGGCTCGGGGTAGCGAAAGATGCCGGTGCGCTCCTTCACGATGCGCACGAACGGCTCGCTCGCGTAGCGCTGCCGGTAGATCTTCCAGAGATCCTTGTCTTCGAGCGGCGTCTTCACGTAGGCGTGCGCCGTCGCGAGCACCCCGCGCACCAGCTCGACCGCGGTCACCGAGAGATCGACGCGCGGACGCTCGCCGCCCAGCGCGAGCTCCTGCTCCGCCTCCGCGGTGTGGCGATGGCCGACCGGGCGAAACGACCGGACGACACCGACGCGCTCCGGATGATGCGAGTCCTCCGAGGGCTCGCGGCCGCCCTCGCTCGAGCCGACCTTGCACTCCACGACCACGGGCCGTGACCGGTCGACAACATCGGCCGCGAAGAGTGGCAACAGCGCGAGGATCGTCGCCGTCGCGTTGCAGCCCGCACCGGTGACCCGCTGCGCGCCGCGGATCTGCTCGCGGTGCAATTCGGGGATGCCGTACACCCAGCGGCCGAGCTCGCGCGGATGCGGGTGGGCCTCGCCGTACCACTGCTGGTACTCGGCGGGGTCCTTCAGCCGGTGGTCGCTCGAGAGGTCGATGATGAGTCCGGCGCGACCCTCGAATTCGTCGGCGCGGTGCGTGCCGTTCGGCAGGCTCAGGAACAGTACGTCGCACGTCGGGACGTCCTCGTACCTGACGAACTGCAGATCGGTGCGCCGGCGCAGGTTCGGGTGTGCGGTCGTCACGGGCTTGCCGGCCAGCGACTCGCTGCCGGCGACGATCTCGCTGACCTCGGGGTGGCCGAGCAGGAGGCGCAGGAGCTCGCCACCGGCATACCCGCCGGCGCCGACGATGCCGGCCTTCACCGTTTGGCCGCCGCTAGCACGTAGTCGATGACCTTCGCCGGGATGTTCACGCCCGTCGTGTCGATCGAATTGCGGAACTCCATCGTGTAGTTGACTTCGTTCACCAGCAGGCCCTCGGCGCCTTCGAGCACGTCGATCGCGACCACGCCCCCGCCCACCGCGCGTGCGGCGCGCACGCAGATGTCGTTCAGCTCCGGCGTCACGACGCAGTTGGTGGCCTTGCCGCCGCGTGCGGTGTTGGTGATCCAGTGGTCGGAGTAGCGGTAGATCGCGGCGATGGTCTCGTCGCCGACGACGAACGCGCGGATGTCGCGCCCGGGCTTCTCGACGTACTCCTGTATGTAGTAGATCGAGTGCATGTAGGTCCCGAGGACGTCCTTGTGCTCCAGGATCGCCTCCGCGGCCTCGCGGTCGTTCACCTTCGAGATCAGGCGGCCCCAGCTGCCGACCAGGGGCTTCATGACCACGGGATAGCCCATCTCCTCGGTCGCGACGAGCGCGGACTCCGGTGTGAATGCGATGCGCGTGCGCGGCGACGGCACGCCGTCGCGTATCAGGCGCATCGTGGTGAGCAGCTTGTTGCCGCAGATGTCCGCGACCTCGAAGGTGTTCACCGTCGGGATGCCCCAGGTGCCGAAGACCCACAGGGAGTAGAGCGCGCGGCTGTGCTGGATGCAGCGCTCGAGCACGACGTCGACGCCGAGATCGGGCTTCTGCTCGAGCGCGAGGATCAGCTCGCGGTCGTCGAGGACCTTCGTCGGAACGTGCCGCGACTCGAGCTCTTCGAGGAGCAGCTTCTCCTCCACGCGCACGCGCGACAGGAGCACCCCGACGGTCGGGCTACTCACCCCAGTCTTCTTCGGCCTCCGGGGCAAGAGCAAGAGCGAGCGGCTTCGTCTCGGTCACTTCGAGCTCCGCACCGCAGTCGGGACATTTGACGATCTCGCCCTTCACCGCATCGGTGCCGACGGTCACCTCGGCATCGCACTCGGGACATTTCGCCACGGATCCCCTCCCGCCTGATAAGGCAGGAGCAGCCTAAACGCTAGTCGGCCCCCGACGCATCCGCGCGACGCGCCCGTGAGCGCGCCTTGTCCTCGTACATGCGCTCGTCGGCGCACGCGAGCAGCGCGTCGTCGGTGCGACCGTCCTCCGGATACCACGCGATGCCGAACGACACGCTCGGGAGCGGGTGATCGCGGCCGGCCCAGTGGTACGTCTCCTCGCGGAGGCGCGATTCGATCCGGCCGACGAGCGCCTGTGCCGGGAGAAGCCCCGTGCGCGGCAAAAGAAGGACGAACTCGTCGCCGCCGAAGCGGGCGACCACATCTTCGGCGCGGACGGACTCGCGCATGAGGTGCGCGACCTTGGTGAGGACCTCGTTGCCGGCGAGGTGGCCCGCGGTGTCGTTCACCGCCTTTAGTCCGTCCACGTCGCAGAGCACGACCGCGAAGATGTCCCCATGGCGCGCGGCCATCGCCATCTCACCATCGAGGCGCTCCATGAGGCTGCGGCGGTTGAGCACGCCGGTCAGGTCGTCGTCGCGCGCAAGACGGTGCGTCTCCGATAGCAGGCGCGCGTTCGCGATCGCGATCGCCGCCTGCGCGGCGTAGAGGCGCACCAGCCGCTGCGTGTCGCCCGAGAAGCGGCGCGGCGTCGCCGAGTACATCGCGAGCGTGCCGACCAGCTCGCCGTGCGCGATCAGCGGGACGGCGACGGCCGACGCGATGGTCGCGTGGAGGGGCCTTGTGCTCATCGGGTGCTCGGCGTAGTTCGCCGCGACGACCATGTCGCGCGTCTCGATCGCGGCGAGCGAGATCCCTGCGAGCGGCTCGCCCACGGAGTCGCGCAGGCCCAGCTCCGGGTTCGGACGCAGCGCCCGGATGACGAAGCCGTTCCCGGGCTCGGCGAGCGCGAGCATGGCGCCGTGCGTGCGCGAGAGCTGCGTCGCCTGCTCGACGACGAGCTTCGCCAGCTCGTCCAGCGAACGCTCCCCGGAGGCCGCGAGACCGACCTCGTAAAGCGCTTCGAACTGCACCGCGCGGCGTCGCTCGGTCTCGCTGAGGCGCCAGTTCGT
>JBDUCG010000225.1:0-3661 GCA_040003565.1 Chloroflexota bacterium
AGACCGACGCCGAGGCGTTCCTCGGCGACAAGGTCACGCAGGCGGTCATCACCGTCCCCGCGTACTTCGACGACAGCCAGCGTCAGGCGACCAAGGACGCGGGCCAGATCGCCGGCCTCGAGGTCCTGCGCATCATCAACGAGCCCACCGCGGCCGCGCTGGCCTACGGGCTGGACAAGAAGAAGGACGAGCTCGTCGCCGTGTACGACCTGGGCGGCGGCACCTTCGACATCTCGATCCTGCAGCTCGGTGAGGGCGTGTTCGAGGTCAAGGCCACCAACGGTGACACGCACCTGGGAGGCGACGACTTCGACGTCCGGATCATCGACTGGCTCATCGAGGAGTTCAAAAGGGATCAGGGCATCGATCTCAAGAACGACCGCATGGCCCTTCAGCGCCTGAAGGAGTCCGCGGAGAAGGCGAAGATCGAGCTCTCCAGCACGCAGCAGACCGAGATCAACCTACCGTTCATCACGGCCGACCAGGCCGGTCCGAAGCACCTCGTCATCACGCTCACGCGGAGCAAGCTCGAGCAGCTCGTCGGTGACCTCGTCGAGAAGACGATCGGTCCGGTCAAGAAGGCCATCGCCGACGCGGAAGTGAACGCCGACAAGATCGACGAGGTCGTCCTCGTTGGTGGCATGACGCGTATGCCGCTGGTCGTCGAGACCGTAAAGAAGCTGTTCGGCAAGGAGCCGAACAAGAGCGTGAACCCGGACGAGGTCGTGGCGATCGGCGCCGCGATCCAGGCCGGCGTGCTCAAGGGCGAGGTGAAGGACATCCTGCTCCTCGACGTCACGCCGCTGTCGCTCGGTATCGAAACGCTGGGTGGCGTCGCCACCAAGCTCATCGAGCGCAACAGCACCATCCCGACGTCGAAGTCGCAGATCTTCACCACCGCGAGCGACGGCCAGACCCAGGTGGAGATCCACGTCGTCCAGGGCGAGCGCGAGCTCGCCGGCGACAACAAGAGCCTGGCGCGCTTCATCCTCGACGGCATACCGCCGGCCCCGCGCGGCCTACCGCAGGTCGAGGTGACGTTCGACATCGACGCGAATGGGATCCTCAACGTGAAGGCGAAGGACAAGGCGACCAGCAAGGAGCAGCACGTCACGATCACGGCTTCGAGCGGCCTCAGCAAGGACGAGGTCGAGAAGCTGGTGAAGGACGCGCAGGCTCACGCGGAAGACGACCGCCGCAACGTCGAGCGGATCCAGACCCGCAACGAAGCGGACACCTTCGCCTACCAGATGGAGAAGGCGCTCCGCGACGCCGGCGACAAGGTCTCCGGCGACGTCAAGAAGGACGTCGAAGAGAAGATCGCCGCGCTGCGCGAAACGCTGAAGGGCGACGACACGCAGCGGATCAGGACCGCGATGGAGGATCTTCGACAGGCCTCGATGAAGATCGGCGAGGCGATGAGCCAGCAGCAGCCGCCTTCACCGGATGGCCAGCCACAGCCCGAGGGCGAGCCCGCGGGTGCGACGGCCGGCGACAAGAAGGCTGACGGCGACACCATCGAGGGCGAGTTCAAAGAGCAGAGCTAACTCATACACCTGACATCGCAACTCGGACGCGATAGGAGAGGCGCCGCTGGAGGATGACTCCATGCGGCGCCTCTCTCATTCGAGCAAGCGTGCCCGATGATGGACAGGATGCTTTCTCTATTCCTCCGCGCGCTGCTGGCCGTGTCGATCATCGCCGCGGGTCTCGTCGTCGGAGCTCAGCTTCGCGCCGCGCGCGAGCAGCTCGGGACGGGCCAGGCTGGCAGTGCTGCGAGCGTTCAGCCGACCACGCTCTCATCGCCGCTCGCGACCTCCACGCCGGCGCCGAAGCCTTCACCGCCGATCGCGACGCCACCGTCCGCTCGGACGGTCGTGCCCACGCCGGTCCGCACTCCTTTCACCGGCACCCTGTCGCAGCTGAGCGGGACCGTGACCATGGGCGGACAACCCGTCCGCAACGCGCAAGTGATGGTCTATCCCTCGGACGCGTCGAATCACGGACCGACACCGGTGCCGCCGGAGAGCGGTAAGGCCACGACGGACGACCACGGCCTCTATCAGGTCGCGCTCGCACCTGGCACGTACCGCATCGGCGTGTTCCGCGACTACAGCAATCCCATCAGGGACTTCGGTGACGGGTATACGTGGGTCACCTGGTATGGCGACGGATTCGTGATCGGCCTCGGAAGGGACCTCGTCGTGAGCGGGCCGACCGCGACCGCAGACATCTCGATGCTGCGAAGCGTCAAGATCGCGGGCCGTGTCATCGGCCGAGACGGCGTTGGCGTGCCGGGCGCGCAGCTGTCCCTGTCGCGCGTTATCGGTGGGATCACGTTCCCCTTCGGCGGTGGTACCACCGACGCCGCTGGCCGCTTCGACCTGTCGCATGTGGCCATGGCGGTCACGCTCAACATCCAAGCGAACGGACGGAGCGGCCCGACCTTCAGCACGGTCGATCTCGACCTTCGGACCGACCGGACTGACCTTGTCGTGACGGTCGACCGGGGCAACATCGTGAGCGGAACGCTTCGCGACGCGGCCGGCCGGCCGCTTGCGAATCTGGACTTCGGCGTCACGCCGACGGATACGCAGCTGAGCTGCGGGTGGTGTAACGGCAAGAGTGACGCCGCAGGGCACTTCTTGATCAGCCTGCCCAGCACGACGGTCCGTTTCAGGAATTGGCCGCAGCCGAGCGATCCCGATCTGCTCTCGAAGGAGTACGTGATCTCGGGCGACATGACGCTCGATCCAGTGCTCGCGACGCAGTAGGACGGCGTACGAGTTCCCGCGCGAGAACTCTGACGCGGAACACACGTTGCCGCGAGAGCATCAATGAATGCGGCGCCTGATCGTGTACACACTTCTCGTCGCCGCAGCCTGCGCGCCGACCGTGATCGCAACGAAGACTCTCGCGCCAACGCCTCCCTTGGCGTCCGCTCCAACATCGACGCCCGCGCCCAGGCCGACACCCGGATCTACGGTCGCACCAGCGCCATCGCCTCTATCCATTCCTGTCGCGGCATTGACACCGAGACCCACGCCGACCCTCGACCCCCTCGACGTTTCGCTGCTGGCCCGTGTGCGCCTGTGGTGTGACCGTGCGCTCGGCGGTAGCACGTTTGTACCGCCGCTTGACGCGCTTCTCGCCTTGGCTGACGGCCGCTCGGCACGAGAGCTGGTGGACCTCGTCGCGCGGTCCGGCTGTCCCCTCCGCGCCTCCAACTGGGGTCAGGGATCCGACGAGGTGCTGACGCTCAGTACTTACTCCGATGCCGGCGCGATCCTGTGGGTCGACCAAGGATGGTGGCGCGCGGCGCGTCTACCGGGCTGCTGCGGCTTCGGCGTCAACACCGACCGTCGCGTGCATGGCCTTCGCGAGCTCATCGTCGGCGTAGACGGCGGTGGGAGCGGCGGCGGTACCGGGTTCCTCGTGGTCCAGATCGACGGTGCCCATCTGTCCGTCGTGCTCGACGCTCGCCCTGGCACATCGCACGTTGGCACGACCGTCCTCGGCGAAGATCACATCCTGCTGACCGGGCGCAAGCTGCCCGATCGGCCCTGGGGCTGGACGCAGAACTGCTGCCTGCCGGGCGGACACGATTGGCTGTACGAACGGCGCGGCGACGGATACGCGCTCATCGGCGAGCGACAAACGA
>JBDUCG010000027.1:0-12347 GCA_040003565.1 Chloroflexota bacterium
GGTGGCTGATTCAGTGGGCGATACTGGATTCGAACCAGTGACCTCTGCGATGTGAACGCAGCGCTCTAACCAGCTGAGCCAATCGCCCGGTGGGAAAAGTGTACGACGCTAGCGACCGAGGATGGCGCTCTCGACGAGGCCGGCCACGATGAGGAGCGCGAGCGCGATCGCGACCGTGATCGCGAGCCGTCGGAAGTCCTTCGCGACGAACGTACGCTCGAGCAGCGACGCGCGCTCGAGAGCAACGGACGGCGCGCCGGCGGCACGGGAGTAGCCACTGCGCGTGAGGGAGCCGCGTGCGCGGTAACCGGTGGAGCGCGGCGCGGCTTCACGCTCGGCCGTACGCGGCGTTGCGGCGCGGCGCGATGCCACGGTGTCGCGCCGAGTGCGTGGGCGTGTGCGGTTCCGTCTCGCCAAGGAGCGTCCAGCATATCGGAACGGGTATCGTCCGCGACGATGATCATCGACGGACCGACGCTGTCGCTAGTCGTTGTCGCGCTCGTCGCGGCCGTCGTCGTGCTCGGCCTCTGGGTCGCGTGGCTGCAGCGCTCCGAAGCGACGCTCCGGCGCAGGCTGCGGCGGGTCCTTCCAGAGGGCGAGAGCGGCGGCGTCGATGAGATCCTCGATCGCCAGCTGAAGCGGATCGAGAGCCTCAGCGAGCGTGTCGACGCCCTCAACAAGCTGCACCACGAGCTCGAGCAGCTGACGCAGCGCACGATCCAAAAGGTCGCGGTCATCCGGTACAACCCGTTCTCGGACACCGGCGGAGACCAGTCGTTCGCGATCGCCTTACTTGACTCGCTCGGCAACGGCGTCGTCCTTTCGAGCCTGCACAGCCGCACCGATACGCGTGTCTTCGCCAAGCCGGTGCAGAGTGGACGCTCGAAGTTCCAGCTCTCCGACGAAGAGCAGGACGCCATCAAGAAAGCGCTCGCGCCGACCACGTGATCGGCTTCGACCACAGGCACACGCTCGCGATCGTGAATCCCGCCGCGGGAGATGGTTCGGGCGCGCGCGTTGGGATCGGTCTCGCGCAAGAGCTCGAGTCATCCGGATTCAAGATCGAGATCATCCAGACCCCGGCGCCGGGCGAGGCCGCGCGCATCGCCCGAGAGGCATCAGAGGACGGGTGCCGCACCGTCATCGCGGTGGGCGGCGATGGGACCGCGAACGAGATCGCCAACGGCCTGGTCGGCACGAGCACGGCGCTCGCGCTTTACCCGATCGGATCGGGGAACGACTTCGCGCGCTCGCTCGGCTATCCGCGTAAGCGGCGCGACCTTGGACGGTTCCTCGCGAGCGCGCGCCGGCGCGTGATTGACGTCGGTGAGGTGAATGGCCGGATCTTCGTGAACGCTGCGGGCGTCGGTATCGACGGGCACGTCGCCGAGCGGATCGAGGCGAGCGCGCGCATCGTCGGGCCGACGCTCGGCTACTTCGTCGGCGCGCTCGTGTCGATCGCGACGTATCGGCCGCAGCCGATGCGGCTTCGCGTCGACGACCAGACCATCGAGGGCAAGCACCTCCTCGTCGTCGCCGCCAACGGCACGCACTTCGGCAGCGGGATGCATATCGCGCCCCAGGCGAAGGTAGACGATGGCCTCTTCGACATCGTCGTCGCGGGCGACCTCGGACGCTGGTCGTCGCTGGTCGCGCTCGCCAAGCTCTACCGCGGCACGCACGTGAACGGACGCGATGTCCTCCTGTTCCGCGGGCGCTCGCTCGACGTCGAGCTCGAACGCGAGCTGCCGACGCAGGCCGACGGCGAGCCCGTCCGCGCGCGTTCGCTCACGGTGCGGATGCTTCCCGGCGCGCTCACGGTGCTCGCGCGATGACGACCGATGCTCGTCGCCGCCTACCCTCCGTCGACGCCGTCGTGCGGGCCGCGGGCGAGGTGGAGCTTCCGCGCGAGCGGTTCGTCGCCGCCGTGCGCGGTGTTCTTGCCGAAGCGCGCGCCGCGGGTACCACGCTCGACGAAGCCGCGGCCGCGGATGCCGCGCGCCAGCGACTGCGCGAGCGGGATCGCCGGTCACTCCGCCGGGTGCTCAACGTTACCGGCGTCGTGCTGCAGACGAACCTCGGGCGCGCGCCGCTCGCCCCAGCTGCGCTGGCCGCGATCGTCGACGCTGCCGGCGCGGTGAGCGTCGAATACGACCTCGATGCCGGCCGCCGCGGCGAGCGGCATGGCCACGCATCGCGGCTCCTCGCGGAGCTCGCCGGCGCCGAGGACGGCGTCGTCGCGAACAACAACGCCGCGGCGGTCCTGCTCGCGCTCGCCGCGCTCGCGGCGCGCAAAGAGGTGATCGTCTCGCGCGGCGAGCTCGTGGAGATCGGCGGGGGGTTCCGGATCCCGGATGTCCTGCGCCGCTCCGGAGCGAAGCTCGTCGAGGTCGGCACCACGAATCGCACGTACGTGCGCGACTACGCCGCCGCGATCACGGAGCGGACCGGCGCAATCCTTCGGGTGCACGCGAGCAACTTCAAGGTCACCGGGTTCGTCGCGCGGCCCGAGGCGCATTCGCTGGGCTCGCTGGCTCACGAGCGCGGCGTCGCGTTCATCCACGATCTCGGCAGCGGCACGTTCATCGACACTTCGCGCTTCGGTCTCGCGCGCGAGGAAACGGTGCCTGAGGCAGTCGCCGCAGGGGCCGACGTGGTCACCTTCAGCGGCGACAAGCTGCTCGGCGGCCCGCAGGCCGGCCTCGCCGTGGGGCGCGCTGCGGCGATCGCGTCGCTGCGCGCGCACCCGCTCATGCGCGCGATGCGACCGGACAAGCTCACGCTCGCCGCGCTCGTCGCGACGCTCGAGCTCTACCGCGACGGCCGTGCCGAAGCCGAGCTGCCGGTGTGGCGGATGATCGGCGCGACGCCGGCGGCGCTCGCGAAACGCGCTCGCGCGCTCGCGACGCGGCTCGCGAGCTCGGGTGTGGACAGCGACGTCATCGAGTCGCAGTCGACCATCGGCGGCGGATCCCTGCCGGAAGAGACGCAGCCGTCGCGCGCCGTCGCGATCGGCGCGCGTCACGGCCAGGCGAACGCGATCCTCGCGCGACTGCGCGCCGCCGACCCGCCGATCGTCGCGCGCGTCGTGGAGGATCGCGCTGCGCTCGACCTGCGCAGCCTCGCGCCGGAGGATGATGAGATGCTCGCGCGAGCGGTCGCCGCCGCGCTCGCGAAGGAGAGATAGCGAATGGATCTGCGCAGCGTGTCCACCGACAAGGCCCCGAAGGCCATCGGCCCTTATAGCCAGGCGATCGTGGCGGGCGATCTCATCTTCACCGCGGGCCAGGTCGCGCTCGATCCCGCGACGGGCGAGCTCGTCGGTGGCGAGATCAAGCTGCAGACCGCGCGCGTCCTCGACAACCTCGCGGCCGTGCTCGAGGCCGCCGGCAGCAGCCTCGACCGCGTGGTGAAGTGCACCGTCTTCCTCGCGGACTTCGCCGAGTTCGGAGCGATGAACGAGGTGTACGCGCAGCGCTTCGGCCAGCACCGGCCTGCGCGCTCGACGGTCGGCACGACCGCACTGCCCCGCGGCGCGCGCGTCGAGATCGAATGCATCGCCGTCCGCCGCTAGACGAGGAGAAGCCGCGCTCGCCGATCTCGCCGGTCGCGACCGGCATCGCCCTCGGACTCTGGATCGCGCTCATGCTCGTGATCGCGTTCGTCGTCGTGCCTCTCGTCTTCGGCATGCTCGTGCCGCCGCCGGAGGCGACTCCGCTTCCGTGACGAGCGAGGGGGCCGCGATCCGCGTGGTGGGGACCGCGGGTCATGTCGATCACGGCAAGTCGACGCTCCTTACCGCGCTCACGGGGATGGACCCCGACCGTCTGCAGGAGGAGCGCGAGCGCGGCATGACGATCGACCTCGGCTTCGCGTGGGTGAAGCTGCCCGGCGGCGGCGATATCGGATTTGTCGACGTCCCGGGCCACCAGGACTTCATCCGCAACATGCTCGCCGGGATCGGGAGCATCGACGCGGTGCTCCTCGTCGTCGCGGCGGACGAGGGCGTGATGCCGCAGACGCGCGAGCACCTCGCGATCCTCGGCCTGCTCGGCATCGACCGCGGCGTGATCGCGCTCACCAAGCGCGATCTCGTGGACGACGAGTGGGCCGCGCTCGCGGTCGCCGACGTCCGCGCGGCGCTGCGCGGTACCGCGCTCGCCACCGCCCCGCTCGTCGAGGTCTCCGCGACGGCGCGCACCGGCCTCGACGCGCTGCTGCTCCAGCTCGAACGTGTCCTCGGCGAAACGCCGGCGCGTCGCGACATCGGTCGCCCGCGTCTGCCGGTCGACCGCTCGTTCACGATGTCCGGCTTCGGGACGGTCGTGACCGGCACGCTGCTCGACGGCACGCTCGCGGTCGGCGACGAGATCTCCGCAGTTCCAGGCGACATCCGTGGCCGCGTGCGTGGCCTGCAGACGCATCGGCGGTCGCTCGAGGTCGCGCGGCCCGGCAGCCGCGTCGCCGCGAACCTCTCCGGCATCGACAAGGAGGCGGTCGCGCGCGGCATGGTGGTGGCGCGCCCGGGCTCGCTCGAAACCACGACGCTTGTCGCCGTGCGTCTCGCGCTGCTCGCGAGCGCGAGCAGCAGCCTCGAGCACGACGAGGAAGTGAAGGTCCATGTCGGCACCGCGGAGACGATGGCGCGCGTCACGCTTCTCGAGGGGCCCGAGCTTGCGCCCGGCGATACGGCCTGGGTCCAGCTGCGTCTGGCGGATCCGGTCGCGCTCGCCGTCGGCGACCGTCTGGTGGTGCGCCGACCATCGCCGTCGGAGACGATCGGCGGGGGCGCCGTCGCGGACCTCGCGACGGCGCGTCGGCGGCGCCGGCCCGAGACCGTCGCGGCGCTCGAGCGTCGTAGCGCGCCGTCCGCGGCGTCGCGCCTGCTCGCGTCGCTCGACGCTCCGCGAACGCCGGCCGAGGCGGCGGACCGCAGCGGCCTCACGCCGGTCGAGCGGGACGCGGCCATCGCCGAGGTCACGGCGGACGGCCGGGCCGTTCGGCTCGGCGACGCGCTTGTGTCCCGTGACGCGTTCGAGGCAATGGCCACGCACGTCCTCCGCATCTGCGCGCAGGCACACCGAAAGACGCCGCTGCGGACGGGTGCGTCGCGCGAGGAGGCCCGCTCCGCGCTCGCGCTTCCCGCGAAGCGCTTCAACGCGCTGGTCGATCAGCTCGTCTCGGAAGGTCGTCTCGCGGAGCGGGGGAGCGCGCTGGCGTTGCCCGCGCATCGGCCCCGGCTCTCCGACGATCAGGAGCGGCAGTGGCAGGGCGCGCGCGCCGCGCTCGCGAAGGAGCCGCTGTTGCCGCCGAGCCCATCGCAGCTCGAGGCCGACCACGGTCTCGACCGCGAGCTCGTCGCGGCGCTGGCCGAGCGCGGGGACGTCGTGCGCATCGGCACGGAAGCGGTGTTCCTGCCGGAGGCGGTGACACGCTTCGCGCAGGTCGTGATCGACGAGCTCGCGTCCAGCGGCTCGATCACCGTCGCCCGAGCGCGCGATCTCTCAGGCTCCAGCCGCAAGCACGTTCTTCCGCTCCTACAATTCCTCGACGATCGCGGCCTGACGCGGCGTCACGGCGACGATCGCATCCTCGTACTCACGCCAGACGCAGCCCGCGAACGCATCGCGTCATTCACACGCCAAGGGGAGGACGGTCCATGAAGTTCCGTGCGGTACGCGCGTCGGCGCTGGGTCAGGTCGACGCGGTCATCGTCCCGCTCCGCAGCGACGGCGGCGTGCCATCGGGGCTGCCGCGAGCGGTGAAGACGGTCGTCGACCGCATCGCCAAAGGTGAGGCGGGCGCCGGACGCCCGTACGGGATCACGTCGCACCACGGTGAGCCGCTCATCGTCGTGGTGGGCGCCGGCCGGGCCGGCGACTACGACGCCGAGCGCGCGCGGAACATCGCCGCGGCCGGCGTGAAATCCCTCTGGCGCTCGAACGTGAAGAAGCTTGCGGTCTTCATCGCGCCGGACGGTCTCGGTGAGGATCGCGCCGTCCAGGCCGCGGTCGAGGGCGTCATCTTTGCGATGTGGCGGCCCGAGGCGTACCGCACCCGCGAAGAGGATCGCCGGCTTCCACCGATCGACAGCGTCCAGCTTGTGACGGAAAAGGCGGCGGCAAAAGCGATCGCCCGCGGCGAGGCGGTCGGCAACGCCGTCAATCTCCAGCGCAGACTCGCGAACGAGCCGGCGAACAAGATGACGCCGACGATGCTCGCGAACGAGGCGCGCGCGGCGGCGAAAGACGTAGGGGTCCAGGTCGAGATCCTCGACGCGGCGCGCTGCAAGACGCTTGGCATGGGCAGCTACTTGTCGGTCGCGCAGGGAAGCCATGAGGAGCCGCGCTTCATCGTCATGCGCTACCACGGACGGCGCGGCAAGGCCACGAACGGCACGAAATACGACGTCGCTTTCGTGGGGAAGGGGATCACCTTCGATTCGGGTGGCATATCGATCAAGCCCGCCGACAACATGCACCAGATGAAGGCCGACATGACCGGCGCGGCCAGCGTGATCGCCGCGCTCATCGCGATCGGGCAGCTGAAGCCCGAGGTGAACGTCCTCGGCGTCGCGCCGTGCACCGAGAATCTGCCCGGGGGCGGCGCGACGAAGCCCGGCGACGTCTTCACGAGCATGAGCGGCAAGACCGTCGAGGTGATCAACACCGACGCCGAGGGCAGGCTCGTGCTGATCGACGGGATCACCTACGCGCAGCGCGAGGGCGCGCGTCGCGTCGTGGACATCGCGACGCTCACCGGAGCGATCAGCGTCGCCATCGGACCCTACTTCACCGGGCTCTTTGGGAAGCCGGATTCCTTCGTCGAGACGATCCGCGGCATCGCCGGCGGAGCGGGCGACCGGGTGTGGCCGATGCCGCTCACGGATGAATACAAGGACGAGATCAAGGGAGAGGTCGCTGACATCCGCAACAGCGCCGGCCGCGAGGGCGGTGCGATCAAAGCCGCTGCCTTCCTCTGGGCGGCGGTCGAAGAGGGAACCGAGTGGGCGCACCTCGATATCGCGTCCGTCGACTGGTCAGACAAGGACCGCGCGTACTCGCCTCGCGGGCCGCAGGGGCCGGCGGTGCGAACGCTCGTGGCCCTCGCCGAGAGCCTCGCGTCGTCGTAACCGGTGAAAGGGCCCCCGCGGCGAGTAGGATAGAACAAATGAGCGAAGTGCTTCCCACCGCCAGCCCGTGACCGCTGGCGCGCGAGCCGGCGCATGACCGAGCAGCTTGCCTTCGGGCTCGGAGAGCCGAAGCCGAACATCCTTGCGGGTCTCACCGAAGAGCAGCGCCGCGCCGTCGAACACGGCGCCGGGCCGCTCCTGATAGTCGCCGGCGCCGGGACGGGGAAGACGCACGTGCTCACCGCTCGCATCGTCCAGCTCATCGAGTCGCGCGCCGCGAAGCCGCACGAGATCCTCGCCGTCACCTTCACCGAGAAGGCTGCGGCGGGTATGCAGGAGCGCGTCGACATCAACACGCCGCTCGGGCTGAACGACGCGGCGATCAAGACCTTCCACGGGTTCGGTGACGAGGTCTTCCGCGAGTTCGCGCTGGAGCTCGGCCGCTCCGGCGAGCTGCGAGTCCTCTCGAGCGCCGAGCAGGTCATCTTCGTCCGCGAGCATCTCTTCGACCTTCCGCTTCGCCGGTATCGCCCGGCCGGCGACCCGCTCGCGTACGTGCGCGCGCTGCTCGATCTGTTCGGACGCGCGCGCGATGAGGACGTGTCGCCCGAGCAGTACCTCGCGTACGCAAAGAAGCTGCGCGACGCGGTGGGGGATGGCATCGACGCCGACGTGCGCGCCGACGACGCCGACGCCCAGGAGGAGCTCGCCGCGGTCTACCAGGCGTACACGGCGCTGAAGGAGAAGGCGGGCGTCATCGACTTCGGGGATCAGATCGCGCTGTGCCTGCGCCTGCTGCGCGAGCACCCCGCAGCGGCCCGACGGCTTCAGAACCGCTACCACTACGTGCTGGTCGACGAGTTCCAGGACACCAACGACGCGCAGTTCAAGCTGCTGCGCTTGCTGGTCGAGCCGCACCGGAACATCACCGCGGTCGGCGACGACGACCAGTCCATCTTCGCCTGGCGCGGCGCGACGCTTGGGAACTTCGACGCGTTCCGCGCGACCTATCCGGACGCCGCTGTGGTCACGCTCGTCCAGAACCGGCGCTCGTCCCAGGGCCTGCTCGACGCCGCCTACCGCCTCATCCAGCAGAACCCCGATCGTCTCGAGACGCGCCTCGGCATCGACAAGCGGCTGCAGGGCCGAGCCGAGGCGGCCGACGTCGAGGTCGATCACATCCAAAAGGTCAGTGGCGCCGACGAGGCTGAGCAGGTCGCCGACGTGATCGCGCGCGAGGCGCTGCGCCATCAGCGCCGGTACGGCGACTTCGCGATCCTGGTCCGGAATAACAGCGACGCGACGCCGTTCCTCAACGCTCTCGCTCGCCGGCAGATCCCCGCGCATTTCTCCGGTGGGGGACAGCTCTACGAGCGGCCCGAGATCCGCCTGCTCATCTCGTTCCTGTCAGCGGTCGCGCTGCCGTCCGACTCCCGCCACGTGTACAACCTCGCGGTCTCCTCGCTCTACGCGTTCCCGGCGGTCGAGCTCGCGCGCGCGGCCGAGGCGAGCGGTCGGCGCCAGCGTCCGCTGCGTGAGGTGTTCGAGGAGATCGCCCGCGCGGAGTCGGGCTTCACGGCGGAGGCGACGGCCGCCGCGAAGTCCCTCTGCGATGACCTCGCGGAGTACGCGCAGCGCGCGTCGGAGCTCACGACCGCCGAGCTCCTCTATGAGTTCCTCGAGCGCTCCAGGCTGCTGGCCCGCTATCTCGACCCCGACTCCGCGCTGGCCGAGGAGCAGGGTCAGAACGTGGCCAAGTTCTTCCGGCTGGTGCACTCAGCGGCGCGCACCCTTCCGACCGACCGCGCTTCGTTTTTCGTCCCGTACCTCGAGCTGTTGCGCGAGGCGGGCGACGACCCGGTCGCGGCCGATTTCGAGGCGTCGACCGAACGCGTGAACGTGCTCTCGATCCACAAGGCGAAGGGGCTCGAGTTCCGCGTGGTCTTCCTCGTCCACTGCACCGACGAGCGGATCCCCGGATCGATGCGCGCGGACGCGCTGCCGCTGCCCGAGGCGCTCACAAAGTCACCGCCGCCTTCGCGGGAGAACCATATCGCCGAGGAGCGCCGGCTCACCTACGTCGCGATGACGCGCGCGAAGGACACCTTCTATTTCACGAATGCCGTCGACTACGGCGGGACCCGCGCCTTCCGCCCGAGCCGTTTCATCGGTGAGGCCCTGGGCCGCCAACCCGACCGGATCTCCGCGCGGTTAGCCGCATACGAGGAGCTACAGCGTTTCCAGGTGCCGGCCGAGGATGCCGATGCGCCGCTACCAGCCCTCGGACCCGACGACATCCTCACCGTCTCGTACAGCGACATCGATGACTACCGGCGCTGCCCGCTGCTGTATCGGTTCAAGCACGTGCTTCAGATCCCGGTGCTGCCGACCCCGCCGATGATCTACGGCCTGGCGCTGCATGAGGCGGTGAAGGATTACCTCCGCCGCAAGCGAGAGGGGGAGGAACCGGATCTCGCGGACCTGCAGGCGACGTTCCGTGCGGCGTGGCTCGCCGAGGGATTCATCAGCCCCGAGCACGAGACGGAGCGATTCCAGGCCGGCCTCGAAGCGCTCCGGCGTTTTCACGAGCAGGAGCGCTCGCAGCCGGCGCCGGACCTCGTCGAGCAGCGCTTCTCGTTCATGCTCGGCCGTGACCGCGTGGTCGGTCGATGGGACCGCGTTGACCAAACACCCGAGGGTGCGAGCGTGGTCGACTACAAGTCGACGGCGGTCGACGAGGGAAGCGACAGGCCCCAGCAGGCAGCGAATCAGGATCTGCAGCTGCGGCTCTACGCGCTGGCGCACGAGAAGATGTACGGGACGCGTCCGGCGGAGGCTGCGCTCCATTTTCTCGAGACCGGTGAGCGTGGCGTGATCAAGCCGACCGACACGGACATGAGCGTGGTGCGCACCGTCGTGACCAGTACGGCGGCGAAGATCCGTGACCGCGCCTTCGGGGCGGCGCCGATCAAAGGAGTGAAGACCTGTCAGCAGTGCGCCTACCACCAGATCTGTCCCAGCTCGCTGACGGTCCGCTAGCCCGGCTGTCGTTGTGCAAAGACGCTGCTATCTAATTTGGTATCAGCGCGCGGGCGAGAGCAGGAACGCTGACAGCGTCTCGATATCCTCGTCGCTCAGATGGAGATCGGGCATCAGGGCGGTGTAGCCGGCCACGCGGTATGCGCCCGGCTCGCGCAGTGACTGGCGCACATACGCGCGAGCGTCGAGAGCGGGCACGCGGGAGCCGGCTCGCGCCGCGAGATCGGTGAGATCCGGCCCGACCTGCATGCGGGCATTCGGTAGGGAAGCGTGGGTGTGGCATCCGACGCAGCCCTTCGTCGCGAACAGAAGAGCGCCTCGAGCGAGCGAGGCGCTGGAAGCGAGCTGCGGCGGTTGAGCTGCTGGTGCGTCGGAGGTCGTCGCGGGGCTCGCCGTGTCCCGCGTCTCGGGAGACAGGGTCGCTGCCGTGAGTAGCACAGCGAGGGCCCCGTATGCGGCGAGCTCCGCGATCGACCTCAGCATCAGCGTTAGGCGGTCGCTCGCGAGCGACGTGTTGCGCGGAGCGTTGTCACCAGTCTCCAGATGAACATCGCGGCTGCGGCGGCTGCGGCGAAGGGCAGTGTCGTGCGCAGCGGATCGTTGCTTTGGGTGGCGGGCGCGGAGACCGGTGCGGCGGGGGTCACGGCCTTGTCGGTGGTGACGCCCTTCGCTGCCGCAGCGGCTTTGTCGGCTGACGCGGCCTTCTCGGCGGCGGCTGCCTTGTCGGAAGCCGCGGCCGTGCCAGCCTTGTCGGCGGCCGTCTTGTCCGTGGCCTTCTTGTCGTCGGTCGCGGTACCCGCGGCAGCGAGGACAGTCAGCGTTGCGAGGTCCTGCGGCGCGAATGGGTTCTGCGTGACCTGCCAGGCGTACGACCCTCCGGCGGGGAAGAACACCGTCGCGACGTAATGCCCGACGTCGCCCTGGGACTTACCCGGGAACGAGAGCGTTCTGCCGGATGTCGCGACCGCGATGATCTCGGTCTTGTCGACGTTGATCGCAGTCACGCCGTGCTGACGGATCGTGTAGCCGAGGGCGTATTCGTGCCCGGAGACGAACTGACCAGGCAGCTCGTCGAACGTCGTGACAGCCCAGCCGCCCGCGAATGCCGGCGCGGCAAAGATGCCAAGCGAGAGCGCGAGGACCGCGACGAGGATCGTGAGTGCGCGCATGCCGAACCTCCGTTGTGATGCGGATTGGCGACGCGGCCCACGCCACCTGAATGCCATACAACCCTGCGCGCTCCGGGTTCCCGTCCGTGCGCAAAGACGCGGGAGCTAGGCGGGCTGCGTGGAGGTAGCGCCGCGCGGAGGATGGACGAACGCGAGAAGAAGGATGAGCGCCAGGATCATGTTGATCGCGAGCATGAAGAAGATCCCGCGGTAGCCCAGGTTCAGCGCATTGGCGTTCAGGAAGAGCTCCGCCGCGACGAATACGGACAGCGGGATCGCAATGGACTCAGCAGCGGCCTTCAGGCCGGCGAAGATGCCGGACTCATCTGGGTCGATGAGTGTGGTCAGCAGCGGCCACGAGACCGCCGTTTGCGCGCCGTTCCCGATGCCTGCGAGCACTACGACGATGATCGTTTCCGGCAGATCGCGTATCACGGTCCCGCCGAACGCGGCCACGACGAGGACCGCCCAACCGATGGCGAGCACCCGTTTCTGGCTGTAGCGGTCGGCGAGCTTCCCCCAGACGATGGACGTGATCGCGGTGACGAGGAGCGCGAGCGCTGCCAGCGCGACCGCCACCTGATCGGTGAGATGGATGTCGGTCGTGAGGAAGAGCGTGAGATAGGGAAGCACTGCGCTAAACCCGAAGAAGAACACAAAGAGCGTTCCCAGGAAGCGCAGCGCCTGGCCGTGGCTGAGGGCGACGCGAAGGTAGGTGCCAAAAGCGACGTGCTCCGCGCGCTCGGCCAGCTCGTGTCGCTCGCGGATCCCGAAGACCGTGACGGCGAAGGTGCTGACCAGGAGACCGGCGACGGCCCAATACGTCCAGGGCGGCGCGGCCTCGCCCCGGGTCGTCACGACGATCAGACCGAGGAAGGCGACCTGACCGAGGAGCTGGATGCCCTGCGACAGGCCCGAGAGGAACGCGCGTTGATGAAGCGGCGTGATGTCGGCGAGGAGCGCGGCGTAGGGATCGATCGCGGCGTTGAAGAAGATCGAGAACAGGA
>JBDUCG010000226.1:0-3654 GCA_040003565.1 Chloroflexota bacterium
GCGTCTCGGTCGAGGCGTCCTTCTTCAAGAAGCTCTCGGCGATGGAGAACCTCGTGTACGCCGGCCGCCTGTACGGCATCGGCGCCAACGAGTCGCGCGCGAAGTCGCTCGAGATACTGCGTCGCCTCGGCATCGCCGAGGAGCGTCTGCGCGAACCGCTCGAGAAGCTCTCGCGCGGCATGCAGCAGAAGGTGGCCATCGCGCGCGCGTTCCTGACCGCGCCGATGCTCCTTCTGCTCGACGAACCCACGACGGGCCTCGACATCCGCAGCAAGCGCGAGGTACAGACTTTCGTGCGCGACCTGCGAATCGAGCACGACGCCACGATCCTTCTGACGACGCACGACCTCGATGAGGCCGAGCGGCTGGCGGACCGGATCGGGATCCTGCATGAGGGCCGACTCGTCGCTGAGGGCACGCCCGAGGAGCTCCGCGCGCGCTACGGCGCGTCGGCGCTCGAGGAAGTGTTCATGACCGCGACGGGCAAGCGGCTCGAGGAGGCCGACGAGCCGGAGCGAGCGAAGTGATCGCCCAGCTGAACGGTCAGATCGGGCTCGCGTATGCCTTCGTCGAGCGCGAGATCGCGCTCTCGAAGCGCTATTGGGCCTGGGAGATCGTCTGGCTCGTCTACGGCATCGTCACGTCGTTGTCCGTGGCCTACATCGGCCTGGCCGCGCCCGCGATCAGCGGTGGCCAGGTCGATGAGGCCGCGGTGTCGCGCTTCGTCCTCTATCTACTGGTCGGCACGATCGCCTGGCGCTTCCTCGGGATCATCTTCGAGAACATCGGCGAGGTCATCGCGTGGGAGCGGTGGGAGGGCACGATCGAGTACACGTTCATGTCGCCCGTCCCGCGGCTCACGCACCTGCTCGGCATGTGTGTCGCGACGCTGGTGCGCGCGCTCGCCTTCAGTGTCGGCATCCTCGCGTGCGTGACGCTCTTCGTGCCGGTGGATCTGTCACACGCCAACGTGCTCTCGGCGGTCGTGCTGCTCGCGGTCGGCGCGCTCGCGTTCATCGGCCTCGGCATCGCGTCCGCGGCGTTCCCGCTGATGTGGACGGAGAAAGGCCTGCAGATGGCCTACATCCTCCAGGCCGTGGTGCTTCTCGTCTCGGGCGTCTACTACCCCGTCAGCGTCCTGCCGGGATGGATGCAGGCACTCTCGGTGATCTCGCCGGCGACCTACGTCATCCGCGGCATGCGCTCCGCGCTGATGGATGGAGCGGACCTGGCCACGCTCTGGCCCGAGGTGTGGCCTGCGCTGGTGGTGGGCGTCATCTCGATCCCACTTGGCCTGCGCCTGTTCGTCGCGGTGGAGCGCTACGCGAAGAAGACCGGACGTCTGAAGAGGAGCGGGTAATGGATACCGCTGGCGGCGCGCTCAGCTTCGAGATCGCGACCCTGGACGATGCAGCGTTCTGGTCCGACGTCTACACCGCGGCGCATCCTCACCGTCCGCAGGATCCGCTCGTGAGGCGATACAGCTGGGAGCATCCTCCACGTCTCTGGCGCAGCGCGCGCTACATCCTGTGGCGCGGCGGCAAGCGGATCGGCGCGGCGAGCTGGCAGCACCCCGAGTGGGAGCACGCCGAGCAGCGGTTCGCGGACATCGGGGGCGAGCTGCTGCCCGAGATGCGCGACGCCGCGACGCTGTCCGAGCTGAACACTCGCATGGAGCAGGAGGCCATCGCGGAGGGCGCGGCCATCGTGCAGGCGCGGGTCAACGAGGATGACCCACTTCGGATCGAGGTCGTGCGTTCGCTGGGCTACCGCGAGGATCGCCGCGGCCGGCGCTGGGAGCTCGACCTGATCGAGGGACGCGAACGGATCCTCGCGATGACCGACGCATCCCGCCAGAAGATGCGCGACCAGGGCATCACCATGCTCACGCTCGCGGATGACCTCGATCCCGATGTTGTCCGGAGGGTCTGGAAGCTGTCCGTCGAAGCGGAGAAGGACGAGCCGAAGAGTCTTGGCGAGGTCGACGAGGCGCTCGAGGACTACGTGGAGTGGTTCGGTGCGCCCGAGATGCGGCGCGACCGGGTGTGGTTGGCGTGCGAGGGCGCTGACGTCGTCGGGATCTCCTGCCTCGGTTACCCGCCGGTCCGCGGCGTCGTCGGCACGGAGTGGACGGCGACGGCACGTTCGGTGCGTGGCCGCGGCATCGCGCGGGCGCTCAAATGCGAAACGCTCGCGCAGGCCATCGCGCTCGGCGTGGACCGCGTGCGCACGGGCAACGACGCCGCGAACGATCCGATACTCCACATCAACGAGTCGATAGGCTATCGGCCCATTCCGGGCGCTATCAATTTTCTCAAGGAGCTCTAAATGATCAGCGCACAGCACGTCCGCCAGGTCTTCTCCTCGATCGAGGACATCGCCGACGCCCGCCTGCGCGACCTCTCGACGGACGTGTGGCGTTACGTGTCGGACCGCAACCCGATCTGGAGCGACCTCGCGCGCATCCCGCTCCATCCCACGATGCCGATCGAGAAGCACGGCAATCTCGTGAAGCACATCGCCGGGATGGTGCGCGTCTGCGAGGTGCTTGTTCCTCTGTATCGCGAGCTGTGGCAGCAGGACCTCGACCTGGATGCCTTCAGGGCCGCGTCGTACGTGCATGACGCGGCGAAGGTCATCGAGTTCACGCAGAAGAATGGCGTTCTCGAGGCGGCGCCTGGCTTCAATCATGCGATCGAGGCAGGTCGCATCGTGCGCGAGCTCGGTGGCCCAGAGTCGGTCGCGCACATGGTCGAGGCGCACTCGTTCGCCGGACCACTCGTCACTCCGCGCACCCGTGACGCGCAGCTGTTCCTCCTTCTGGACCCGATCTGCCTCAACGTCTTCCCTGAGCAGGGAACGGGGGTCGTGGACCGCCACCTGAAGGCCAACGGCTGGGAGGACCCTCGCGTGCTGCAGCGGTACCGCTCGCCGATCTGAACGATCCGGTCGCATCCGCGGCGGTCGGCGGGCCCGCCCGTTGCGCCGCCGCTCCGGGTGCGTTCATCGAGCGTGGGCCTCTTCCGCGTGATCCTTCTCGTGGCCGTGATCGCGGGCGGCGGCTACTTCGCCAACGAGTGGCGTGTGGCGAACGCAACGGTCGCGCCGCCGGCCGCCGGCCGTGTCGCGGTCGAGATGCCGACTGAGCGGTTCCCCGCGGCGGCCCTCGATGTGCCGCAGCATGGGCGCGGGCCGCTCGTCCCGGCGCGAGCGCTCACCGGGTTCGCGGTCCCGGTGGGCTACGAGCTTCCCGATGATCCCGACCTGCTCCCGGGCTCGGCCCGCGAATACCGTGGCGGATTCCACGAGGGCATCGACTTTCCGCTCGCGTTCGACATGCCCGTCGTCGCGGCCAAGGGCGGAACGATCATTCGCGTGGACTCCGACTATGTGGAGTGGAGCGCCGAGGACCAGCTCGCCGGTGAAGATCAGGGCTACAAGCTCGGCTTCACGCCCGAGACGATCCTCGACAGGCTGCGCGGGCGACAGATCTGGATCGATCACGGATATGGCGTGGTCACGCGCTACGCGCATCTGCAGAGCGTCGAGCTCTTCTCGGTCGGGCAGATCGTCGAGCAGGGCACGGTCATCGGTCGCGTCGGCAACAGCGGAACGAAGGCCGGCCCTCATCTGCACATCGAGATCCGCGTCAGC
>JBDUCG010000028.1:0-12217 GCA_040003565.1 Chloroflexota bacterium
CTGGGAACCCGAGAACGTCGAGGCCGTGAACGAGTCGACCAAACCGCTTTGTCTACCGCTCCCGCCGCGTGTCGCGGCGGACCTCGCGCTAAAGCTCGCCAACCGCAGAGAGCATCTGGACGACATCGAGAGCGCGTTCCCGCGCTTCGGCAAGGGGCGGGCCTAGCCGTACTGCTCGCGCGCGCCCGGCAGCATCGCGCCGCCTCTGCCGACCACAGCCGCGAGACGATTCGGATCCATGAGCGAGGTGCGGATGTCATCCGGCGGCTCGGCGCCCGCGTACCACCAGACGACCTCGAGGTTGGCGCGGAACAGCGCGTCGAAAACAGCATCCTCGGGGCTCGAGTTGCGGCTCGAGTACCACCAGAACCAGTCGCTGCCCTCGGCGACCATGAGCGGCTGGCGCACGCTCTTGGGCATGTAGCGAAGGGCGCCCCACTGCTCCTGCGCGAAGCGGCGCGTGCGCTCGAGCGCGCTCCACGCCTTCGCGTGGGCCGGCTCGCCGATCCACACGCCAAGCGTGCCGTCGATCCACGAACCGGTGTGAAGGTTTGGCAGCTCGACTGTCGCGGGCGTCTTCTCGAGGAACTCGCTCACGCGGACCGTCTCGAAGCGCTCATCGGTCTGCAGCGTGCCGTACAGATAGCGCAGGAAGTCGTTCCCGTTGTTCGGGTACTGCTCCCAGGCGTTCTCGCCGTCGAGGATGATCGTCGCGAGATACGGGCCGCCGTCGTCGGGCAGGCGCTCGCGCGCGCGCTCCAGCTTCCAGATCATGTCGCCGACCGCGTCGTGCGGTGACATGTCCCAGTACAGGAAGCCGATGCGGTCGGAGATCTCGCGGTCGCGGAAGATCGCTGTGCCCCCGCCCGGGATGCGATAGGGCCGGTAGAGGAGCTGCGGCTCGAGGAGCGCGCCGATCTCGTCTCGCTTGAACTCGACGCCGACCGAGCGTGCGAGCACGCCTTCGTCGGACGCGAACCAGTCGAGACCGGCTTTGAAGATCGCGCTCGCGGTCTCCGGCGAGACCGAGCCTTCGGAGGGCCAGATCCCGCGCGGCTTCTGGCCGAACGAGCGCTCGTGAGAGGCGATCGCCTCCTCGATCTGGAACGCGGCGTCGTCCGGGTACGCGAACGGTGGATCCGAGATGATCGCGTTGGGGTCGGAGCGCAGCGCGCTGCTGCTGTCGATGATGAGCGGCAGGATCGGGTGGTAGTACGGCGTGGTCAGGACCTCGACCTGCCCGTCGTGCTCGAGCCGGTGATAGAGGTGCGGCACCCCCGAAGCCATCATCCGCTGCCGGCCGATGACGTACCGCACGTCCTCGCGTGTGTAGCGCTTGCCCTTGCGGCGCAGCTCCTCGAGCCGCGCGTCGCTCGAGATGTCGTCCGGGTCGATCCACGCGAGGTTGAACCAGAGCGCAAGGTCGACGAAGTAGTCGTCGGACAGCAGCTCGGGTCGATCGCGCGTCGCCATTCCGAGCTGCAGCAGCCGCCTGTACTCGTCGTGCCGGTGGATGACGTTCCCGTGATGGATCGAGAAGAAGCGCCGCAGCATGTGCTCCTTCTCGTCGGGTGTGAGGAGCCCGTCGACGGTCCGCATCGTCACGCGCGTGTCTTCATCGTCGGCGCCGCGCGCATAGTCCTCGAGCTGATCGCGCAGGCTCGGCACCATCGTGAGGTGCGCCTTCACGGCCGGGAACTCCTGGAGCAGGCGCGCCATGTGGAGGTAGTCCTTCGACGCGTGCAGCCGCACCCACGGCAGGACGAACTCGCTCGTCTGCGGGTGCCGGTAATAGGGCTGATGCATGTGCCAGATGATCGCAACGGGCAGCTTCCCGTTCATCGCCGCGTCACCGCTTCATCGAGCCGCCGTCGCACGAAGTCGTCGTCGAGCGTCGTGAGCAGCCAGCCCGCTTTCGGGCCGCTCGGCCTGCCGAGGAACGCGAGGTAGATCGCGCTGAAGGCTTCGCGGGAGACCTTGCCGTCCGCGCCGACCACGCCGACGCGTTTCGCCGTCTCGTAGAGCTCCTGCTGCATCGCCTCCGGATCGTGGATCTTGCCGATCAGCTCCTTCACCGCCGCAAGGTAGCGGCGCTGCGCATCCGTGAGCGCGACATCGGGCATCTCTGGCAGGACATTGAAACGCGCGTCGTCCGGCGCCCAGCGCTCGAGCCAGATGCGCGCGAGGGCGATGCGCTGGTCCAGGTCCTTCCGCTCCGCCGCGGTCAGCGGCGAGTCCTTGCGACGCTCGGCCTCTTTCACCGGATCGACACTGGGGATCTGGAGCCAGTCGGCAATGATCGCGAAACGCACGCGGAAAGCGGGCTCCGGCGGATCTTCGGTGACCTGCGAGAGCGCCCACACCTTTGCGTGGTCGGTGTCCGGCTCGTTCCGGAACGCATCCGCACAGCGGTCGTATTCGTCGTAGAGCTTTGGCAGTGTCAGGCCGGCCGGGTCGAACTCGACATGCCGCTTGGGGTGCGTGCGCAGCATGAGGAAACGCACGAGTTCGGGCGGATACACCTTGACGAGGTCGGTCGCGGCTGCGCCGAGTCCCTTCGAGGTCGACATCTTCTTGCCGCCCGTGGTGAAGAACTCGTGTACCAGCCCGATCGGCGGCTCCTTCTTCCAGACCTCGCGGTAGATCTCGTTCGCGCGGTCGCGCGATCCGCCCGCGGTCAGCAGATCCTTGCCGCCCTCTTCGTAGGTCACGCCGAAGTGGTCCCACATCGCGCACCACTGCAGGTTCCAGTAGAGCTTCGCGTTGCCTTTGAACGGCGATCGCCGGCCCGTGTGTCCGCAGCCCTCTGCCCAATCGACGTAGTCCTTCCGGCACTCATAGGCGACGGTCTTCCCGTCGTAATCGAACGAGAACGTCGTGCCGAGCCTGCCGCAGTTCTCGCAGATCACGCCGATCGGGAGCCAACGCTCGTCCTTGATGACATGCGACACGCGTTCGTAGATCTCGCGGATCGTTGCGGCGTTGCGCAGCACCAGATCGATCTCGGTGTCCAGGTCGCCCTTCCCGTACAGGTCGCGCAGCCAGTGGATCTCCTCCGGACGGATGCCCAGCGTCGCGAACGTCTCGAGGAAACCCGAGGCGTGATAACGCGCGAAGTCCGATGCCGCAGAAGGCTCGGGCGACGGGATGTGCGCGAACGGCTTGCCCATGTGCTCAGTCCACGCCGCCTTCTCCTTCAGCGACTGCGAATCCATGGGGTCGTAGTCGTCGATGGTGAAGACGTAGCGGATGTTCAGGCCGCGCTTCTTGAACGTGCGGTAGAGCGCATCGGTGATGATCGGACCGCGCAGGCCGGAGATCGGAACCGCACCCGATGGCGTCTTGGAATCACGGATCACATGCCGGCGATCGGTGGCAAGGAGGTCTGCCTCCTCGTCCGCCCAGAAGCGCGCCTGGTGACCTTGTTCCGACCCTCTGGCCGTCACGCTCGCGGTGGACTCTACGCTCAACTGACCGCCAGGATCTTCATTTCCATGGTGCCCGCGGGCACGCTGACCTTCACGGTTTCGCCGGCGCGGTGGCCCTGCAAGGCGCGCCCGACCGGCGACTCGTTGCTGATCTTGCCCTCTTGGGGCGATGCCTCGGCCGATCCGACGATGGTGTACTTCTCTTTTTGGCCGTCGGCTTCCACGGTGACGTGGCTACCGACCTCGACGAGATCGTGCTTGGTCTTCTCGTCGATGATCTCCGCGTTCTTGATCATCTGCTCGAGCGTCATGATCCGGCCCTCGAGGAAGGCCTGGTCGTTCTTGGCCTGCTCGAGCTCGGAGTTCTCGGAGAAGTCGCCGAACTCCATGGCCGCGTGGATGCGCGCGGCGACCTCGGTGCGCGTGGTCGTGCGCAGCTCTTCGAGCTCCGCCTGCAGCTTCTTCAGCCCATCGGCAGAGACATAGACCGGCTTCTCGAGATTGTTCATTGAGCCTCCATTACCTGGGGTCGCGACCCGCGCCACCCACCGCCCTGGAAACGAAAAGCACTGAAGACCTCGCGGCCCTCAGCACTCCAGGCTACCTATGCTGACGTGAGATTGTACATCCGGGGGGCGGCCGTGGCGACGCTGAGGCGCCGCCTTCTGCGGTGGTACGCCCGGAGCGGCCGGGAGCTCCCGTGGCGGCGCACCCGCGACCCGTACGCGGTGCTGGTCTCCGAGGTGATGCTCCAGCAGACGCAGGTCTCGCGCGTGCTCCCGGCATACGCGGCGTTCCTCCGCCGCTTCCCCACCCTCGCGGCACTTTCGCGGGTGGGGCTGGCGGACGTGCTCCGCGCGTGGTCAGGCCTTGGCTACAACCGGCGCGCTCGCGATCTGCACCGGATCGCGCGCCTGCATCCACGAGCGCTGCCCGAAACGCGTGAGGCGCTCGACGCGCTCCCGGGTGTCGGCGCGTATACGGCTGGCGCGGTCAGTTGCTTCAGCCGGGGCGAAAGCGTGGCCTTCGCCGACACGAACGTCCGTCGCGTTCTGGGTCGCGCGCTCCTCGGTCGGATCGCGACAGAGCGCGAGGCCGTCGCGCTCGACGAGCAGCTCGTGCCGCGCCGCGGCGCCGACCGGTGGCATCACGCGCTCATGGATCTGGGCGCGACCGTTTGCCTCGCGCGCGTGCCGTTGTGCGAGGCATGCCCGATCGCCGAAGGCTGTCGCTCGCGTGGTCGCGTCGTTCGCGCCGCACCACGCCGACAACCCGCGTTCGCGACGAGCGACCGCCGCGTGCGCGGACGCATCGTCGCGCTGCTCGCGAGAGGCGATGGACTGACGCTCGATGCGATCACATCGACCGTTGGTGACGACCGTGCCGAGCGGCTCACGAGTGCGCTTGTGGCTGAAGGCATCCTCGAGGTGACGCGCGACGGCGTTCGTCTTGCTGGCGAGGTCGAGCGAACGCGCAGCTGACGCGCGATCGTGTCCTGCCCGTTACCTGCCGCACCCCTGCGGCATACGTAGTGCGGGGTATCCAGCAGTCGCATTGTGAGGAGGATCAGATGAGCGAAGTTTTGATCGAATACGAGGGGGTCTTGACGGGCGACGACGGGAGCGGTTGGGTCGCTCGCGCCTGCGGCAAGCTTGGCAAGGGGACCGTGTGGGACGGTTGGATCGAATTCGTTCCCGTTAACGCAGGGGCGCGTCCGGTGCGCAGTCGGCGCGAGACCACCCAGCCTTCGCGCGAGAGTCTCGTCTACTGGGCGACCGGTCTTACCCCGGTGTATCTGAAGGGCGCGCTTGATCGGGCGCTCGAAAAGCCAGTTCCGCGCAGAGCGACACGTCGCGCCGAGACACTCTTCGATGGTCCCGCGCCACATGACGCGACACCAGGACCGCCACACCTCGTGCCGCACGCGATCCTCGATCCCTTCGACGTGCACGCGCAAGGCGAGGACATCCTGATCGGCCAACTCGACGCGCTTGATGTGCCTCGGCTGCGCGACATCGCGCTCGCGTATGAGATCGGTGGACTGCGAGACCCGCGTAGGGCGACGCGCACGGAACTCACGAAGGCCATCCTCGTCGCGACTCGGGCCGCCGCCGCGCGGGTGTAGTCCCAGGCGGCTAGATCTTGAGCGTTCGCGCGAGGAAGGCGTCGACGGCAGCGAGAATGTCCGGAGCGAATATCTCGGGACTGCCGTGATCCGCGTTCGGCACGAGGCGCAGCGTCGCATCGACGCCCGCCGCTTTCAGGGCGTCGTAGAGCAGCTGGCTCTGGCCGTGCGGCACAGTGCAGTCATGCATGCCGTGCACGATGAGGAAGGGCGCGTCGTCCTGCGTGACGTGCACGATCGGGTTCGCGCGCTTGGCCTTCTCCGGGCAGGTCGAGATCTGACACCCGACCAACAGCGACTCGCCGCTCCGGGGCGAGTCCGCTTTCACGCGCCGCGGTGGGACGCAGACCATCTGCTCGTCCATCCGCAGGAAGTCGGTGGGTCCGTACCAGTCGATCACAGCGCTCACGCGGCTCGAGCGGTCGAGATTGCCGCCAATGTCGCCTTCGAGATCCGCGACCCCGCCCGTCGTGCCGAGCAGCGCGGCGAGGTGGGCGCCGGCCGAAGCGCCCCACGCGTCGATACGGTCCGGGTCGAGGGCGTACTTCCCCGCGTTCGCGCGGAGCCACCGCACCGCGCCTTTGACGTCGAAGAGCTGTGCCGGGAACACCGCTTCGCCGCTGAGCCGGTAGTTCACCCGCGCCACCGCGTAGCCCAGCGTCGCGTAGAACGCGGCCGGACCACCTGCCTTGTCGCCCTCGGCCCAGGCACCGCCGTGGATCCACACGATCACCGGGAACGGCCCAGGGCCCACAGGCAGATCGAGATCGAGTAGGAGCGTCTTGCCGTTCACCGTTGCATACGGGATGTCGGCGACCGTCTTCGGCGTCGGGCTCGGCGACGGCGCGGGCGTCGCGGTTGCGGCGCAGGAGACCGCGACGAGCGCCAACAGCGCCGCCGCGGCTCGCGTCATCCCTCGGGGTCGAGGCGGACCGTCGTGTCCAGCACGTCGGCGCGCAGCATCGAGGCGAGCGACTGGCCGCTGCGCGGATATTTCTTGCGCAGCGCTTCGCTTACGGCCTCGATCGCCTGCGGCGAGCTGTCGTGCGCGGCCTTCACCGGCACCCGCTTCCCGCCAGCGACGACGGCACCTTCGCCACGCGCGAGCAGCTCGCGGTACCAGCGTCCTTTAGGGCCACGCACCGAGCGAACGTAGGGCACGCCGCCGACCACCATGATCCAGATCGGAACCGAATGCTTCACGCCTTTCGGCGACATGGTCTCGATGTCGACGATCTTCTCTTTGTCGAGCCGATCGATCACGTCCGCGGGAAAGCGCGCGCTCATACCAGCGCCTCGGGCAATGCCGGACCGGCGACCGCGAGCGCGTACCGGTCAGGTGGAAGGAATGTCCGGGCCGTCTCGACCACCTGCTCCTTCGTCACCGCCCGCAGCTCGCGCGGGTAACGGTCGAAGTGATCGTCGCCGAGATCGAACATCTCGGCCTCGAGCACCATCGATGCGACACCCGCCGGGCTCTCGAGCGCCACGTCGAGCTCGCCGACCAGCTTGTCCTTCGCAAGCAGCAGATCGTCGTCGGCGATCTGGCCAAGGGTGATCTTGCGCAGCTCGTCGAGCGCGACCTCGATGGCGCGACGGACGTTCTGCGGGTTGACGCCCATGCGCACGATCCACGGCGACTGGCCGCGGCTGGCGCCGATGCCGCTGAAGACGTAGTACGCAAGACCGAGCTGGTCGCGGATGACGTTGCCCGCGCGGCTCGCGAACGTATCGGCCGCGTAGACCATGTTCGTGACACGCGCCGCTGTGAAGCGCTTGTCCGTGCGCGGCAGGCCGGGCCAACCGATGATCACGTCGCTCTGCGTCTTGTCCGGGATCAGCTCGACGCGCCGCTTCGTCGTCGCAAGCGTCACCGGCGCATAGCTCGCGTCGCGCTCCTGTCCGCGCTTCGGCCAGTCGCCCAGCGCGCGCGCGGCCGCCGCCTTCGCCGCGTCCGCGGTCGTCCCGCCGGCGATGACCAGCACCGCGCCATCCGGCGCGATCGCGCTCTTGTGATACGCGCGGATCTCCGCCGATGTCGCGGACCGGACCACAGCCGGATCGCCGATCGCCGGCGCATGGAACGGGTGGCCACCGGGGTAGACCAGCTGGCGCCAGGCGCGATCGGACACCGCGCGCGTGTCGCGCTCGTCCTTCTCGAGGTGCGCGAGCGTTTGGCCGCGCACGAACTCGATCTCCGCATCCGCGAGCGCGGGCGTGCGGACCGCTTCTGCGATCAGCGCGAGCAGGTCCCCGAGATCGTCGCCGAGGCACTGCGCGCTGAACACGGCGGCGTGTGCGCCGACATCGAGACGCGCGACCGCGCCGAGAGCGTCGAGCGCGCCGGCCCACGCCGTCGCATCGCGCTGTGCGGTGCCGCGGAGCATCGTCTGCGCGACGAGGCGCGCGATCCCCGGCCGTCCGGCGGGCTCGAACCACTGGCCCGCCTCGACCGCGAGAAGCACCGACGTCGAGCGCAGGTCGGGGATCGGCACGACGGCGAGACGAAGCCCGTTCGCGAGCACGCTGCGGTGTACGCGATTCATGACGCGCCGCTCTCGGGCAGGAACCAGCCGACGTTGCGCGAGGGCTCGACGAAGATGCTCGCCGCGGCGTCGCGCATCTGCTCCCGCGTCACCGCGGCGAGCTTGTTGTACCAGTCGCCGATCGACGTCGCGGCTCCGGTCGACAGGAGCTGACCGCACCGGTACGCGCGCCAGGTGACGGTGTCGGTGTTGAACGCGGTCGAAGCGAGCAGCTGGCGCCGCACGCGCGCGAACTCGTCGTCACCGACGAGTTCACTAGAGAGCTTCGCGAGCTCGTCGAGCAGCACGCGCTCGACATCGGCGTGCTGCACGTCCGGACGCAGCGTCGCGTCGGCGAGGAACAGGTACGGGTCCTTCATCAGCTGGAACGACGCGTCGACGTCGGCGGCGAGACCGGTCTCGACGAGGGCGCGGTGGAGGCGCGAGGAGCGGCCCGATGCTCCGTCGCTGCCGGTCGACGTTCCCGCCAGCGCTACCGCGAGAGCGGAGAGCGCCGCGGCGCGTGGATCGGTCGCGCGCGGCGCGCGGAACGCGAGCATCACGATCGGCAGAGTGCCGCCGGCGCGATGGACGATGACGCGCCGCTCGCCGTGCTGCTCGGGCTCGGGCGCCTTCGGCGGCTCGCCGAGATCGTTCGACGGCTCGAGCGGACCGAACGCCTCGGCCGCCTCCTCGATGAGACGCTCGGGCTCGTCGTCGCCGGTGACGACGACGTACGCGTTGTTCGGCGCGTAGAAGCGGCGGTAGTGCGCGTACAGACCGTCGCGCGTCATGAGCTTGATCTCGTCCTTGCTGCCGATCACGCCCTGGCCGTACGTGTGCCGGCTGAACGCGATCGCCTGCAGCTCCTCGCCGAGCAGGAACGATGGATCGTTCTCGTACCCCTCGCGCTCGCTCACGATCACGGTGCGCTCGGCCTCGGTCTCCTCGACCGAGATGAGCGCGTTGCGCATGCGATCGGACTCGAGCTCGAGCGCGGTCTTGTAGCGCGCCTTCGGGACGGTCTCGAAGTAGCAGGTCACGTCCTCGCTGGTGAAGGCGTTCCACTGCGCGCCGTAGCGCGCGAGCAGCCGGTCAAGGTCGCCCTTGGGATGCTTCGGTGTGCCCTTGAAGAGCATGTGCTCGAGGAAGTGCGACATGCCGGTCGTGCCGGGAACCTCGTTGCGACCGCCGACGTGATACCAGACCCACAGCGACACGACCGGTGCGTGCCGCGCCTCGAGCGCGTACAGCACCAGCCCGTTGTCGAGGCGACGCGTCGCCGGGGCGTCAGTGATGGTCGGGATACATCGATTTTAGATGGCGCGGGGCGGAACGGTGGTAGCTAACCCCGGCCCCGCTCCAGGAGCACCACCATGAGCGTTGCGGGCAGCGCGAGCTGCTCCAGCCGTGAGGGCAGCGGCGCGTCCAGCTCGAGTGTGAATCGCCGCTCGATCAACGAGGGCCGCTTGCGGAGGCGCAGGTAGGTCGTGCCGTCGGTGCCGTCGATGAGATAGGTCGGGTTGATCCACTGCTGGATCACGAATCCGACGAACGGGATCTCTCCAATCAGTCCGTCGAGGATCTTCACCCAGGGGTCCTGCTCGTGGATGAGTCCGACCGCGTTGTTCGTCTCGTCCAGGATGTCGTACGTCGCCCGCCAGAGCGTGCGCATCCCACGCTGCCGCACTGCCCCGAGCGGACGGCCATCGGCACCGCTGATGGCGTACGTCGCGCCGATGTCGATGATCTTGTTCGCTTTCATGTGGTACAGCGCGTCCGTCTGCACCTCGTTCGCGAAGATCGTGACGTCTTCCCTGAGCCTGAACGCTCGCTGCTTCACAAACGCGACGAGGCGGCCGTTCGCGTCGACCACGCGGATGAACGAGCTGATCGTGAGGAACTTGAACGTGAGGGTGAGCGGGTACGCGACGGGAACGCGGCTCACTTCACACCGAACTTCGCGCCGACCACCGACCGCACCGCCGTGCCCGCGACCTGCGACGCGAAGTTGCCCGGCGTCTCGTGGAATTCCTCGAGGACCGCCGCGAACGCGATCGACGGCTGTTCAAAGGAGGCGAAGCCGATGAACCAGCCGTCGGGATCGTTCGGGGTCTGGGCCGTGCCGCTTTTGCCAGCGACGGAGACGGGGAATCCGAGGAACGGGAAATACACCGTGCCGTCAGTATCGGCCACGACCGCCCGCATCCCGTCGCGGATCTGCGTGAGGTCGGTGGGGATGCTCGCGGTGTGCCCGAGCTCCGCCTTCTCGTATCTCTTCTGTAGCGCGCCATCGCGTGCGCGGAACTCGAGCACCAGACGCGGCTTCCAGACGATCCCGTCGTTCGCGAGCGCCGCGGCGTAGTTCGCCATCTGCAGCGGGGTCGCCAGAAGGAAGCCCTGTCCGATCGCGAGGTTCGTGGCGTCGCCCGGGTTCCACGTCTTGTCCGCGGGGTTCGCGAAGTACTGCGCCTTCCAGGCCTGGCTGGGCACGATGCCCTCGGCCTCGAGGACGTAATCGATGTCCGTCGCTTTGCCGAGACCGAAGCTCTTCGCCGCGTTCGGCAGCAGGTCGACGTTCCGGTCGTTGAGCCGCTTGCCGAGCTCGTAGAAGAAAGTGTTGCAGGAGCGCGCCAGCGCCGTCCGTAGATCGATCGGGCCGAGATTCCCGGTCTCGTGATTGAGCTGCGCCCACTGCTCGCCGTAACCGGTCCAGCGCGCCGGGCAGTCGATACGGTCGCCGGCTTTGTAGAGGCCTTCCTTCATCGCGGCAGCCGCGGTGATCGGTTTAAAGGACGAGCCGGTCGGGTACTGGCCGAACGTCGCGCGGTTGAAGAGCGGCTTGCGCGCGTCGGCCGAGAAGCGCGCGATGTTGAGCGCGTCCCCGTTCGCGAACGCGTTGAGGTCGAATGTCGGCCGGCTCGCGATCGCGAGGATCTCACCGCTCCAGGGGTCCTCCGCGACGAGCGCACCCTTCCGGTCACCAAGCGCGTTCTCCGCCGCGAGCTGAAGCGCTGGATCGAGCGCGAGCACGACGTCCATGCCAGGTACCGGCGCCGTCTCGCCGAGGAGCTCGGCGACGTCGCCGTTCGGCTCGATGATCGCCAGGCGCCAGCCATACGTGCCGCCGAGAACGTTGTCGAGCGTGTCCTCGAGCCCGCTGTTCGCCTTGCCGATGAGATCGCCGCTCTGCACGCCGCGCGCGGTGCGTTTCTGCGCTTCGGCGTCCGTCGCTTCGGAGAGATAGCCCAGCGTCTGCGACGCGAGTCCCGTCGGATAGCTGCGCACCCGGGTCGGCTGCAGCTGCACGCCTTCGATCACCGCAAGGGTGGGTCGCGCCGCGGTCAGCGACGCGCCGGCGAGCGTGCGGATCGGAACGAAGGTGTCGTCCCGCACCCACGACTGATGGAGCTTGGCTTTGATCTCATCCGGCCGCAGGCCGAGGATCGGCGCGAGGCTGGTCGCGAGCCCATCCTCCGAGCGCATCTGGCCGGGGACCACGCCGACGCTCGCGCCATCGATGAACGTCGCGAGCTCGGTGCCTTCGCGGGCGATGATCCGTCCGCGCGATGTCGCGACGCGGGTCATGCGCACGAGCCTGCCTACGGTGAGCTTGGGCAGGATCGCCTCGGGGGACCATGCGATCCGCCACGCCGCTTTGTCCTTGTCGCCGACCAACACGAGCGAGAGCGTCGTGCTGCGCGTGAAGGTCCCGACCCGCGAGGTGTGGAAGGTCACGTCGAGCGGGACCGTTGCGTTCCGCGGATCGGGCGAGCCGTTCGCCGCCGTCTGGCGCGTCGAGGGTCCGGTCTTCGCCTCGAGAGTCAGCAGCGTCATCTCCTGGGCGATCCGCGGCAGCCGCTCGATGAAACCCTCGCTGCCGATGCGCTGACGCGACTCGTCGGTGAGGAGATCCCACATCTCCTGGTAGTTGCTCTTCGTCCAGGCTTCGGCGTACGCCTTGGCGACCGGGTCGGGCGACGGGGGCAGTGCCTCGCACGCGGTGGCCACCGAGAGCGCGGCGTAGAGGAGCGGAATGAGGGAGCGCAACGGCTAGTAGCCCGCCGCGTTGCCCTCGCGGCGAGGATCCGCGCCACCGCTGAACACGCCGTTCTCGTCGATCGCGATCGCCTGCGCGC
>JBDUCG010000227.1:0-3596 GCA_040003565.1 Chloroflexota bacterium
AGATCGACGATCTGGCGCTCCGATGCGTGGCTGCGGATCGCGAACGGTCTGAGCAGCGAGTACGCGCCGTTGTTCGGCGAGTAGCCGTCGCCGGCGCGGCGCACCGGTCCGATGGTGAAGACGACGTCGAGTGGCTTCGCGGCGGAGAGCGGATGCTCGAACGAAACCCTGTGCAGATCTCCCCAACGCCACGAGGACGGCGTGCCACCGAGCCGCTGGGCGAGATCGCGCACCGCATCCTCCAGCGCCTGTGAGGCGATCGCGTCGCGATCGCCCGCATCGCCGCGCGCGAGATCGGCGAACCACGTGCTCGACGGCGAGCCGATGAGGTCGTAGAGCGCGAAGGTCGGCCGGCCGTCGGTGAGGTACTGCTCGTACAGCGTGGCGCCGAGCTTGTCGCGGAACGTGCGCTCACACATGTGCACGAGCCACGCTTCGTAGACCGCGGCGGCCGCGGAGTTCACGCCGAGCGTTCCGTCCCAATCGCGCACGAGGCTCTGCGCTTCGACGGCCAGCGGGCTCGCCGCGCGCGCGGACAGGATCGTCGCGCGGAAGCGCTGCACCGGCAGCGACGTGACATCGGTCTGCAGCGAGCGGAAGCGCGCGATGTCCGCACCGGTCACGCCGGTCAGGGCGGCGCGCAGATATGCGTAGCGGAAGCCGGGATCCCATTCGCCTTCCCACCCTGTCTCGGTCTCACGGTCCACCGGACGGTTGTTCGCGTTGAGGACGAGTCCACCGGGCGGGTCGAAGAGGAACGGGTTGTCGTCCGCGGAGCGAAGGCCGCGCCATTCGTAGTCGCCGCTCCAGCCCGGGACCGGAAGGCGGCCATCGCCGGCCTTGCGATCGGGGAGACGGCCGACGAGCAGATAGCCGATGTGTCCATCGACGTCGGCGTAGCACGCGGAGAGACTCGCGCCGACGAACATCGAGGCCGCGGCACGGAACTCGGTGAAGCTGCGCGCGCGGTTCATGCCCATGACCGCTTCGATCGTGCGCGTGCCATCGAGCGCGCCCCAGCGGAGCGCGAGCTGCGCCTTCTGCTCCTTGAGCACCGGCGTGAGGATCGGACCGTGCCGCGTGATGGCGACGTCGACGACGACGGGATCGGCGCGGCCCTTCACCTTGATCACCTCGCGCGTGTAGGTCGCGTTCTCCATGCGCCCCTCGAACTCGTAGCGCCGCAGGTCCGCGGGATCCTGGCGCTCGACGAAGAGATCCTGCGTGTCGGCGTACGCGTAGGTGAAGCTCCACGCGACGCGGTCGTTGTGCCCGATGACAACGCCCGGAACGCCAGGGATCGAGAACCCGATGAGGTGCAGCTCGCCCGCATCGAGCGCGACCTCGTACCAGATGCTCGGATTGCGCACGGGCAGATGGGGGTCGCCGGCGAGAAGTGGCTTGCCCGATGCGGTGCGCGAGCCGCTGGTCGCCCAGCAGTTCGAGCCCAGGCCCTGCCCCGCGCCGCCAAGGACGCCCGCGAGCGCGGAGGGTCCGTCACCGGCCAGGCCGGGCGACAGATAGGGAGACACCAGCGCCCAGGCGCGCGCGTCATCCGCGACCGCGTTCGTCGACGCATCCGGCAGGAGCGTCGAGAGCACCTCGGGTCCGAGGCGCGCGGCAATGCTCGCGCGCAGCAGCTCCTGCGTGTAGTTGCCCGCGGCGTCGTAGAGCTGCAGCTTCGCGAGCGCCAGGGTGTCGACGAGGGTCCAGGGCTCTGGCCGGTATCCGAGGATCGTGAACTCCACCGGCAGGCTCTCACCGTGCTGCTGCAGGAACTTGTTCACGCCCTCCATGTACGCCTCGATGACGCCGCGCGCGTCGTCCGAGATCACCGCGAGATCGAGCTGCGCGGCGCGGCCCAGACCGAGAGTGCGCATGAAACGATCGGACTCGAGCCCGGGCTCGCCGAGGACCTCCGCCAGGCGACCCTCCGCCGCGCGCCGGTAGATGTCCATCTGCCAGAGCCGGTCCTGCGCGGTGACGTAGCCCTGCGCGTACGAGAGGTCGTGCTGATCGGCGGCGAAGATGTGCGGCACCCCGTATTTGTCGCGCAGCACCTCGACCCGTTCGTGAAGACCGAGGAGACGCTCGTCGGCGTCGACGGTGGGAAGCGGGCGCAGGACCAGAAGGCCGAAGGTCGTCGAGATCGCGCCGACGATCACGAGGAGGACGACCGCGGCGACGATCAGCTTCCTCACTCCGCCTCCTCGAGGACCGCCAGCATGGCACCGCCTTCCACCTTCGTGCCCGCGCCGACGGCCAGGCGTACGACGCGGCCGCGCGCCGGCGCGAGCAGCTCGTTCTCCATCTTCATCGCCTCGAGCGTCATCAGCGGCGTGTCTCGCTCGACCACGTCGCCCTCCGCGACGTGGACCTTCTTGAGGAGACCGGGCATCGGCGCGCGTATCTCGTGACGCCCACCGCGCGCCGCGGTCGCGCCGAGCGCCGCCGCTCCGGTGCGCTCGTCGAGCGCGCTCGCTTCGACCTCGACGCCGTCGACCAGCAGACGCATCGGATCGGCGGTGAGCAGCGTGACCTCATGGCTGCGGCCCGCGAGACGCACCGACCACTGACGGCCGCGAACGACCTCGACGGTGTCGGCGGCGACCACCCGTTCGTCGACCAGGAAGCGCCCGTCTCCGGCGAAGTCGACGCGCACCCGCCGGTCGCCGACGCACACCTGGTAGATCACCGCAGCGCCTCCTTGCGTCCGTCGCGCGCCCAGGCCCCGTCCGGCGCGGCGATCGGCCGGCGCGTGGCCCGGCCTCGAGTCGCCAGCACCGCGACGAGCGCCGCGGCGGTCACGGCGCTGTCCGCGAGCGGAGTTGCCGTGCGCGGCGGCCAGTGCGTCGCCACGTACCCCGTGTCGTACTGGCCCGCGACGAAGTCGGGCTCGTCCAGCACGTGGGCGTGGAACGCGAGGCTCGTCGGCAGTCCGGCGACGATCGTCTCGCGCACCGCGCGACGGGCGCGCGCGAGCGCCTCGGCGCGATCGGACCCGTGCGCGATGAGCTTCATCAGCAGCGGGTCGTAGTCGCTCGTCACGGTGAGACCCTCGAACAGCCCCGAGTCGACCCGCACGCCCGGGCCTGCGGGCTCGCGGAGCAGCGCGATACGGCCGGTCGCGGGTAGAAAACCGCGCGGCGCGTCCTCAGCGGTGACGCGCAACTCGATGGCCGCTCCGCGGCGCCGCACGTCGCGTTGCGCGAATGGCAGCGGCTCGCCCGCGGCGATGCGCAGCTGCAGCGCGACCAGGTCGAGGCCGGTCACCAGCTCGGTCACGGGATGCTCCACCTGCAGCCGCGTGTTGACCTCGAGGAACGAGAACGCGCCGCGCGCGTCGACGAGGAACTCCACCGTCCCCGCGTTCTGGTAACCCGCGCTGCGTGCGATGCGCACCGCCGCGTCACCGAGCCGCTCGCGGAGCGCGTCGTCGACCGAGGGCGCGGGCGATTCCTCGATGAGCTTCTGATGACGACGCTGGATCGAGCAGTCACGCTCGCCGAGCCAAACGATGCCGCCGTGCGCATCGGCGAGGATCTGCATCTCGACATGGCGCGCGTGCTCGATGAGCTTCTCGATGAACATGGCGG
>JBDUCG010000228.1:0-3592 GCA_040003565.1 Chloroflexota bacterium
GCGGCGCGCACGCCGATCACGACGAGCTCCTCGAGCGCGGTGTCTTCGGTCGTCTTCCAGGGCTTCCGCCACACCTGGTCCCAGCGCGAGAGCACGCTCGAATGGCGATGCCCGCCCTTGCTGTCTTCGACCGACACGCCGCGCGCCACGATCGCGCCGTCGCGCTCGAGCCCCTCGCGCACCTTGCGAAGCGTGGCCGCCGCGAGACCGAGCTCGGACTTGAGATCCTCGACGGTGCTCGGGCCGGCTCCGGCAAGATGGCGCACCAGCCGGGCTGCGTCGTCGTCCCCTGATTCAGCCTGTGCGAGAGATGCGCGGCAGAGCGGATCGGCAGCGCGCGCGGCTTCGGGAGCCAGGAACAGGGTCTTGCCGCGATGCAGCTTCGTCTCGAAAACATCTGGACGCTCGGCGAGCTCGCCGCCCCAATTCCACTTCGTCTTCGGCCACGACGCGAAGCCGGTCTTCGTGGCGTCGTACGCCTCCTCATGCGTCGCGGCAAAGAGGCTCGGGATCGCGACGTCCTGCGTCAGCGTAAGCATCCGCCGGTCCTGGAGGAACGCATAGGCGTCATCGAGCGTCCGCAGCTTCCGCTCGGGAGTCAGCCTGCAGTCGAAGAGACGCTTCGCGCGGAGCTCCGCTAGCGGGATCGTTTTCTCGCGTACGCGCGCGTGTCCGCGTTGTCCACCAGCTCGCGCGCTGTGCGTCCGTCGAGCGGATAGGACGCGATGCCCCACGAGAGCTCGGGCATGCGGATGCGCCGACCGTCCTGCAGCTCGACATCGGCGTTCTCGAGGATCTCCATCAAACGCGTGACCACCTTTTCCGCCTCGTCGCGTGGAGTATCCGGCATCACGATCGCGAACTCGTCACCACCGTAGCGCGCCGGAACGTCCTCCGTGCGGACCTGCGCCCCGATGCTGCGGCCGAGCGTGCGAAGCACCTCGTTGCCCGCGAGGTGGCCGTACGTGTCGTTCACCGTCTTCAGCTTGTCGAGGTCGAAGAATGCGACGGCGAGGGAGTTCTCGCGGCGCGCCGCGCGCGCGATCTCCTCCTCGAGGCGATCATAGAAATAGCGGTAGTTGTGGAGACCGGTGAGCGCATCCGTGTTCGCCGCGCGCTTCAGCCGCGAGTGGAGCTCGGCAACGTCGATCGCGCCGGCGATCTGCGCACCGACGGCCTGCATGAGGGTCATGTCGCGCTGCGAGAACGCGTGCGGCACCCGGTGCGAGACGGCGAGTACACCGATGGGCCGACCCGCGCTCACGAGCGGGATGATGATCTCCGAACGGATATCGGGGTCACCGATGTAGCGCGGGTCGAGGTGAACGTCGTCGATCAGCTGCGGCTGCCGATGCTCGAGCACCCAGCCCGAGATGCCGCGACCTGACGCGACCCGCAGCGACGTTCCGGGACCGGTCGGGAGCCCCGCAAGCGCGCGTACGACCAGGTCATCGGTCTGATCTTCGCGCAGCAGGATCGTGAGCCGGCTGCCGGGCATGCTCTTGAGCAGGATGGTGAGGATGCGGTCGAGCAGCTGCTGCACGTCGAGGATGGTGTGGAACTCGGGCGTGAGGTCGGCGAGGATGGCAAGCTCGCGGCTCGTGCCCACCTCTTCCTCGGCGGCTTCGATGACGCCACGCGCTTCGATCATCGCGACGAACTGGTCGACCATCGTCGGGTCGTACCACGCGCCAGCGAGGCGACGGAGCTCGCCGAGCGCGACGTCCGAGCGCAGTGCGATGCGATAGGGGCGGTCGGCGAGCATCGCGTGGTAGCCGATGACCATGTTGAGGATGCGGGCCGCGCGCGGGATCGCCTCGCCGACGAGGCCATCCGGATAACCGGTCCCGTCCCAACGCTCGTTCGCGTGACGCACGATCGGTACGACGCCCCTCAGGAAGCGGATCGACTCGAGGATGCGCGCGCCGAGCAGCGGGTGCTCCCGCACGATCGTGATCTCCTCGGGCGTCAGCGGACCGTTCTTACCGAGGATCGAGGCCGGGACGCCGATCTTTCCGAGCGAATGGAATAGCGACGCGTACCGGAGGTCGCGCAGCTCGTCCGGCCGGAGACGAACGCGCTCACCGAGTGCGAGCGCGTCGGCGGCGACACGCCGCTGGTGGTCCTCGCGGTAGTGGTCGCGCGCCTGGATCGTCGCGGTCAGAGCGGAGACCGTCGACAGGTACGCATCATCGAGCTCGCGGTACAGGCCGATGCTGCGGATGGCCGCCGCGCCAAAACCCGACAGCACGCCGACGAGCTCGTTCTCCTCGCTCGATACGACGTGGTGTTCCTTCCAGGTCACGAACAGCACGCCGACCAGCTTGTCGGCGAGACGGAGCGGCTGGAGCAGCACGCTCTGGTGTCCGAACCGGCGCAGCAGCTTGCGCGAGTTCTTTGGGGCGTCCTCCTCGTCGTGGATCTGCATCGGCGTGCCGGCCTCGAGGAACTTCGCGATCACCGGGCCGTTCTTCGGGAGCATCAGGACGTCGCTCGCGGCCGTCCCGGTCGTCACGGCGAACTCGAGACTGTCGCCGCCGGAGTCGAGATACACCGCCACCGCGGACGCCTGCATCATCTCCTGCACCGAATCGGCGAGCGCGCGGACCAGAGCGGGCAGCTCCTTGTGCGTCGCGAGCTCGAGGCCGATGCGATGCAGATCGAACAGGCGACGCGATAGCGCCAGCGTCCGGTCGTAGAGGTCGGCGCGCTCGATGGCGATCGCGGCCTCCGTGGCGATGGCCGAGAGGAGCTCGAGATCGCCCTCGTCGTATGCGTTCGGCCGCGAGCTCTGCGCCGAGATCGCGCCGATCGCCTTTCCGTGCAGGCGCAGCGGCGCGACGATGATCGAGCGCTCGACGACCTTGCCCCACGCGCTCCGCGGCGGCAGCTTGAGGCGCACGCGGTCGCGCTCCGCGTCGCGCAACAGGATCGGCTTGTCGCGCTCGACGGCAAGGCCGCCCAGCGTCCCGGCCATGGGGCTCTCTTCGGGCGCCATCTCCTCGCCGCCGTCGTAGAGGTAGCGGAAGGAGAGCGTGCCGCGCTCCGGAATGGCGATCGCGACGTAGAACGCATCGACATCGAGGGCCTTTCGCACCTGTTCGAAGACCTCGCGGAAGACTTTCACCGGGTCGAGCGAGCTGCCGACGGAGTGGCCAACGTCCACCAGCGTCGCGAGCAGACGCGCGCGACGCTCGGCGGCGAAACGCGCACGGATGTCCAGGTAGCCGAAGAGGAACAGCGGGATGCCCGGGATGAGGAACCACGGCTCGATGAGGACGACCTGCACGGTGATCAGCGCCGCGAGGCTCCAGAGCAGCTGGGCCCGCACCGTCCGATCGACCCACTGCCGCGTGACGCGGTCGAGGACCACGTTCCGGAGCGCGCGCTGCAGCAACACGATCTGAGAGATGTCGGCGAAAACGAGAACGAGCACCGCGATCACCCCGGCGATGATCGTCGCCGCGGTGGGCTCGACCATCGCGACGAGGTCGGAGCGGAGGACCGCGTACACCGCCGCGGCGGTGCCGGTGGCGACCGCGACCGAGGCGGCGTTGCGGATGACCTGCAGCGGCCGCTTGCCTGAGAGGAG
>JBDUCG010000229.1:0-3587 GCA_040003565.1 Chloroflexota bacterium
CCGGCCTCGAAGATGATGTCCTCGACCAGCTCGTGCACCTCGCGGCCGGTCACGCCGGGACGAAGCGCCTTGATGCCGGCGTCCTGCGCGCGCTTGGTGATCTCGTACATCTTCGCGATCTCCGCGGGCGGTTCGCCCTTGGAAATGGTGCGCGTCATGTCCGCCCAGTAGCGCGTCGTCTTGTGCTGCGGAAAGATGTCCATGACGATCGCCTCGCCCGCGCGCAGCGGTCCCGAGCCGATCATGTGGGGGTCGGCGGCCTGTTTCCCCGGCGCGATGATCGCGCCCTCGGAGACGCAGCCGAGCTCGAGCAGGCGCGTTTCGACGACCGCGCGCAGCCGCTCGGCGGTGAACGTCTCGCCGTCCAGCTCGAGCGTGCCGTCCTTGCGCACCGTCGCGCGCTTGACCGCCTCGACGCCTTTGGCCCAAGCGTCCTCGGTCGCTCGCTGCGTCGCTTCGAGAGCCTCGATCTCGTCGGGCCGCTTCGCCCGCCGCCGATCGGTGAGACCGCGGTCGATCACGATCTCGACGCCCGCGGCGCGCAGGCGCTCCGCCATCCCGAGCGGGAAGTACGGCGCGACCGCGACGCGGCGCAGCCCGCGCGACGTGAGGAAGCGGTCGATGACTCCCGCGTCCAGCTCCTCGCGCGTCGTCGCGGTCTTGGAGAGCTCCTTCGCTCCGAACTCGTCGATGTTGAAGACCTGTTGCGCCCGCGACTCCTTGCGCGCGCGACCCTCCTCGAGCGAGTTCGCGACGATGACGACCTCGCCGTCCGTCTCGAGCGCGATGACCGGATCCGGCGCGAGAAAGCGCGTCACGTGGTAGACGTCGGGGAATTTGTACCCGTCGGCGTAGAAGAGCAGCGCGTCACGAGGTGCCATTCGGGCCAAATCTAGGGGAACCCGGCGGCGGTCGCGGACACCCGCTTTCCCTAGTGCGCGGGCGTTAGTAGCGGCCGCACGCGCACGCCGGCGCCATGGGCCAGCTCCTCGAGCTGATCGCGACACAGGTCTTCGTCCCGCCGGCGAGCGCGCTCCAGCGATACGAGGCCTGCTGCCGCCCGCTGCCGGCCCTCGAGTGCGCGTCCCTCGGCGCAGAGCAGCGCCGCCTCGGCGCGCGCGCGCATGTAATCGATGACGGTCCCGGTGCTGGCAAGGCTGAGGAACGTTCGGGCCGCGCGCGCATCTCCGCGGTGGCGCGCAGCGTAATACGCCGCCTCGTTGAACAGGATCGCATCCGACGGATTCCATTTCTCTTTGCGCAGCTCGACGGCCGCATCGAGGTGGCGACCGGCGATCTCGATCTCACCGCGATCCATCGCAACTTCGTACAGGCAGAGGCGCGCGAAGGGCTCATCGGGCGAGCGCTGCATCGCGCCCAGCAGGCCAGGATCCCAGTCGCGCGGCCGCCTGCCCGACAGTGCCTCGCCCAGCATCATCGTCGCCGCGAGGATGTGGGCGTATTCGCTCGTGCGCAGCAGCAGCGCGAACATGCGCCTGCCGTCGGAAAGCTGCTGGTCCGTGCGTATCGGAAGGAGATTGAGAACTCCGAGGATCAGCGACGCCTGACCCAATGCCTGAAGCAACGATGTCGGACCGCGCAAGGAGAAGCCGCCGGCCAGCCAGATCGCGGCGGCGCCGAACAGGATCCCTGCGAGGGGACCTGCTGCCGTGCTCGCGAACAGGCTCCAACGCAGCGGGCCGAGCGTGGTATCGCGATCCCAGGGGACGAGAACGACGCCGGCCTGCAGGGACGGAACCAGCCGCACGCGCGGCCGACCGTAGGTGCGGATCTCCAGCGGGCCAAGGCTCACACGCAGCACGCGGAGTCCAGCGGCGTATCCGACCGCCACATGCGCCAGCTCGTGGATCACGACGCCGACGATCAGCCCGAGGACGATCACGCCGAACGACAGCGGCAGCAGCGCGAGCTGGGCGGCGAGCCGTGGGTCCACGGCGTCATGCTGGGTGAAGAGATCACCGCCGCGGTCGCAGGACGCGATCAACCCCGAAAGCGGCGCATGCTGGCGTGGTGGCGGAGACGATCGGCGCACTGTTATCCGGCCGCCGCGGTCATTTCAACATGGAATCCGGCTATCACAGCGAGTGGTGGTTCGAGCTCGGATCGTTCTTCGACCATCCGGCGGAGCTGCGACCGTTCGTCATCGAGCTAGCGCAGCGTCTCGCGTCGCACCGCATCGACGCGGTGTGCGGCCCCATGACGGGCGGAGCGAGGCTCGCCGAGATGATCGCGAGCGAGCTCGGCGCCCGTTGCTTCGTCGCGGAGCGATCCATATCGCCGCAGTCGACCGGCCTGTTCCCGGTCACGTACCGGATCGCATCGACGGAACGCGAGAACGCTCGGGGGCGGTCGGTCGCGATCGTGGACGACGCGATCAGCGCTGGGTCGGCGGTCCGCGGCACGTACGCGGACCTCATCGCGTGCGGTTCGCGCCCGGTCGCGCTCGGAGCGCTCGTCGTGTTCGGCGAGGCGGCCGCGCGCTTCGCCTCGGAGACGGGTCTTGCGCTCGAGGCGATCGAGCGGCGGCACTTCGATATGTGGCTGCCCGCCGATTGCCCGCTTTGCCGGTCCGGCGTCACGCTCGACGTCGACGCGGCGCGAAGCGGCTAGTCGTCACCGCCGGCGCAGGAGCGAGAGGCCCTCACCGCTGGCGATCTCGTCGAACCCGAGCGCCTTCACCGCGGCGACCTCAGCGAGATGCACCGACATGTCGCGGTTCACGCTGGGCGCCGCGTAATCGAGGATCACGTACTGCGCGTCGCAGACATCCAAGCCGGACGGGGACGCCGTCCCCACTCTTTGGGGGCCGAGGTTGTAGTTGAAGCGCCGCTGCGGGAGCTGGGTAGTGAAGAAGTCGCGCGACGACACGGCCGCGTCCGCGGGGATCGCTCGGACCGCGGCGAGGAAGGGCTCGTAACGCGGCTCGCGCGCGATGATCGGTTGACCTGACGGCGCGCGGTCCGGCTCGCCGCGCAGGAACGCGTCGGCGAAGTTGAGCGAGAGCGGCAGGCCGCCGAACACGAACGCGAGGAAGATGCTGCTCGCGATCGCGCCGCGGGTCACGCCGTGGCGCCACCGTTCGCCAAGCGCGGCGACGCCGAGGATCGATGCTGCCAGCGCCAGCGGGATGAGCGGCGCGCCGTACTGGTTGTGGAGCGTGTGCTCGCCGCCGTAGTCGGAGAGCATCAAGTACCCGAGCGGCGGCAGCGACGGGATGAGCGCCCATTTCGATCGCAGTGCGAGACCTAAGCCGGGTCCGAAGAGGCTGAGGACGAACACGACCTTCGAACCAACCTCGCCCTTGAAGAGCACGGAGAGCGCGCGCAGTGGATCGAGGAGCAGCGTCCGCGCGATCTCACCTTCGTCGCCGCCGAGGCTCGCATAGCGCCCGAGGTATTGATACGGAGCGCCCGCCGCGAACGTCGGGATGATGATCTTCAGCGTCACGACGAACGCGACGACGCTGCCGACGATCACCAGCGCGCTCGGACGCCAGCGGCGCTGGAACGCGAGCGCGACACCGAAGCCGACGCCGATGAGCGCGACCTCCTCCTTCGCGAGCAGCG
>JBDUCG010000230.1:0-3570 GCA_040003565.1 Chloroflexota bacterium
CTTCCGTCAACCGGCCCGCGCGCTCGACGCCGCTGTCGGCATACAGCGGTCGCTGCAGAAGCGCGAATGGTCCGACGACGCCGAGGTCTGCGTGCGCATCGGCATCCACACCGGTCGCACGACCCTCACCGACACCGGATACGTCGGCATCGCCGTTCACACCGCGGCTCGCGTCTGCTCCGCGGGCCACGGTGGGCAGATCCTGCTCTCGTCGGCGTCTCGCGACGCGGTGAAGGGAAACGCGGCCGAGGGCATCGCGCTCCGCACACTCGGCCGTTATGCGCTCGCGGGCATCCCTGAGCCGGAGGCGCTGTTCCAGGTCCACGCCGCCGACCTGCGCGTGAAGTTCCCGAAGCTGCGCACGCCGGCGGTCGCGGCGCGCCGCCCGACGCAGCGCGCCCGCTGAGCCGACGCGCTTCAGCCCTTCACGCCGCCGACGCGAATGCCCTCGATGAAGTAGCGCTGGAAGGCGAAGAACACGATGATCATCGGGATCGCGGCCACCGCCGCTCCGGTCATGAGCATCCCGAAGTCGGTGTTGAACTCGCCTTGCAGCGTCGCGAGCCCGACCTGGACCGGGTACTTCGCGGGATCGCGCAGGATCACCAGCGGGAAGATGAATGCGTTCCAGTAGCGGTTGAAGGTGAAGATCGCGAGCACCGCGAGCGCGGGCTTCGAGAGCGGCAGGATGATCCGCGTGTAGACCTGCCACTCCGACGCGCCGTCGAGACGCGCGGCCTGCTCGAGCTCGCTGGGCAGCGTCTGGATGAACTGCTTCATGAGGAAGACGCCGAAGACATCGGCGAGGCCCGGAACGATCACGCCGGGATAGGTGTCGAGCAGGCCGATGGCCCGGAGGATGAAGAACACCGGGATGAGCGTGACCTGCGCGGGCACGGTGAGGGTGCTCACGACCAGCCAAAACATCACGTTCTTGCCGGGGAAGCGCCGCTTCGCGAACGCGTAGCCGGCCATGCTGTCGAACAGCAGGTGGAACGTCGTGATGACTCCGGCGATGACCACCGTATTCAAGAGCCAGCGAACGATCGGGGTGGTCTCGAACAGGCGCTGGTAATTGCTGAACGTCAGCTCGCGCGGCACGATCTCCGGAGGCACCTTGATGAAGTACTGGCTCGGGCTCAGCGAGGTGAGGAACAGCCAATACAGCGGGAACAGCGAGAGCAGTCCCGCAGCGAGCAGGACGACGTGGACCGGGAGCCTCCTCCTAATACTCGACATCGGACCGCAGTGAGCGGAACTGCACGACGGCGACGGCGACGGCCATGATGAAGAGCACGACGGCCATCGCGCTCGCCAATCCATAGCGGCCGAACTGGAAAGCGGTGCTGTAGATGAGCTGGACGATGGTGATCGTCGCGTTGTTGGGACCACCGCCGTTCGTCATCACGTATACGCGCTCGAAGACCTGGAACGCGAGGATCGTGTAGATCACCAGCAGGTAGAGGGTCGTCGGCTTGAGCAGCGGGACCGTGATGTACCACCACTTGGTCAGCGCGCCGGCGCCCTCGACCTCCGCCGCTTCGTACAGCTCGCGCGGGAGCGAGCCCATCGCGGCCGAGTAGAGGACGACGCCGCCACCGGGGATCGTGAGGACCGAGCTCAGGATGACCGCTGCGAGCGCCTGGTCCGAGCTGCCGATCCACAGCTGTGGCCCGATCCCGACGACACCGAGCACGGTGTTCGCGAGACCGTAGGGGTTGGCGTTGAAGATCCAACGCCAGACCATCGCGATGAGGATCGCGGAGTTCACCAGCGGCAGGTAGAAGAGCGCGCGGTAGAAGGTCTGACTGCGCGGTCCGAGGGGCTGGATGAGGCTCGCGACGACGAGCGCGAGCGTGAGCTGCGCCGCGACCACGACGGCCGAATAAAGGATGGTGTTGCCGAGCGCCTGCCGAAAGACCGGATCCTCGGCGAGCGTGACGAAGTTCTGCAGGCCGATGAACTCGCCGCCGACGATGCGCGCGCTCTGCAGCGACAGGACGAAGGCCTGCACGACCGGAAGCAACGTGAAGACGACGAACAGCGCGAAGGTCGGCAGGACGAAGAGGTACGACCAGCCGTGGCGCCGCAGGGCGGCGCGCACGTTATTTGTTCGCTTCGTCCAGCAGCTTCTGCGCGGTCGGCGCCACTTCGTCGAGTGCCTGCTTCGCGGTCTTCTTGCCCTCGAGCGCCGCGTCGCGCGCCGGACGCAGGTACTTCTGGTCGATCTCCGACCAGGTGCTCACGTTCGGCAACACGTAGGTGAAGGAGCCCATCTTGGCGACCTTCGCCTTCGCGGGGTGGTACTCGCCGTAGATGCCGGCCGCGGTCGTGCGCGCGGCGGGCGCGAGCCAGTACTCGATCGGCGGGCTCATCTTGTTCAGGTCCGGACCGATGTCGGGACCGGTGAGGTACTTCGCGAACTGGTGCGCGGCGGCCTTCTTGTCGGCGTCCGCCTGCTCGCGCACGGCGATGAAGCCGACCCCGCCCCACGCGGTCTGCGCCGTCTTTCCCTTTGGGAAGTTCGCGATGTCCCAGTTGGTGCCGTACTTCCACTTGGCGTCCGCGTTCAGCACGTTGATCATCGCGCTCGGCCGCTGGAGGATCGCGATCTCGCCGCTGATGAAGCGCGCCTGTGAGTCATTGGGGTTCAGCGTGAGGAAGTCGGGCGGCATGACCTTTTCCTTCGCGAGCGCGACCCACCGCTCGAGACCGCTGATCGCATCGGGGCTGTTGAAGGTCCAGGTCTTGACCGCGGTGTCGTAGAGCCGGCCGCCGTCGATGAGCATGAAGGCGAACTCGTCGTTCGCGTGCGCGAAGCCGTAGATCTGCTTCCCGTCGGCTCGCTTGAAGGTGAGCTTCTTCGCGGCGTCGAGGAACTCCTCATACGTCCAGTTGCCGTCCTTCGGCGGCGTGACGCCACGCTCCTTGAAGAGATCGAGGTTGATGTACTCGAACCACGGGACGATCCAGAGCGGATACGCCACGACCTTGCCCTTGTAGGTCGTGGCGGTCAGCGCGCTGGCGTTGAAGTCGCTGCGCTCCGCCGCGGTGAGCGGCGGCTCCGAAAGCTGGCCCGCCGCCGCGTACTTCAGTACATCGCCGCCGGTGGTGTGGAAGACGTCCGGGCCGGCCTTCTGCTGGAGGATCGCGATGTCGAACTTCTGGTCGGTCTCCGGCCCGAACGGACCGCCCTGGATCGAGATCGTGAAGTTCGGATTCTTCGCCTTGAAGCCCTTTACCGCGCCATCAGACGTAACCGTCTCGGCGGTCTGGCTTCCCGGCGTGTAGTTGCGGCGCCACCATTCGATGCTGACCGGCTTCGCGACCACGCCCGTCGACGATGCGGCCGGGCTTGCGCCGGTGGGAGTCGGAGTAGCGGCGGGACCACACGCGGTGGCGACGCCGACGGCGGCCAGTGCCTGCAGGAACCGCCTGCGATCGATCTTCGGTCCGGCGTCGCGCTCCATCTTCTTTCCCTCCGTGCCGATCTCGCTCGACTATACCCGCGCAGTGATCCTCGGTCGTCGCGCACTCAATCGGGCCCTCCTCGAACGGCAGCTCCTGCTC
>JBDUCG010000029.1:0-12049 GCA_040003565.1 Chloroflexota bacterium
TGGACCGCGGTGCTGCCGCAGATCACGAATCCGTTCATCTCGTTCACCATCTACCGGCTCGACACGAACGTTCGTCTCGCCCCGATCCTGGGTCTGGTCGGCGGCGGAGGGATCGGCACCGATCTCTTCCAGTCGATCCAGCTGTTCCGCTATGGCGCGGCGGGCCTGATCATCTTCATGATCGTGTTCACGGTCGCCACGATGGACTTTGTCTCCGCGCAGATCCGCAAGCGCCTGGTCTAGTCAGCGGCCCCAGGCCGGCCGGCTGTCCCCGTCGATGCCCTCGCCGCGGGTGAGCTTGACCGCCGCACGCACCGGACCGCCGACGAGCGCCTCCGCCACGTCGATCACATACAGATCGATGACGCCGCCGCTCTCGCGCAGGAACGCGAGCTGTTTGCCGTCCGGCGAGAACACGCTGTTCCAGCTCTTGCCATCGCTCGTCAGCGCGACGTCCGCGCCCGTCTTCACCTCGACCGCGTGCACGTCGTTGCGCCCGTCGTGGCGCAGGGTGTACGTGATCCAGACCCCGTCGGGCGAATACGACGGTCGATACGCCTCGCCGGTCGTTCCCTTGATCGCGAGCGGGGCCGCCACCCTGCCATCGGAGGGGACCAGCAGAATGTGCGGCTCGCCGCTCGTGTAGGACGTGACCGCGATGGTCTTGCCGTCAGGCGACCACGACGGATCCGCGAGGAAGGAGCCCTGGGACAGGAGCGAGCTGCGCTTGCCGGTCTGGATGTCGAAGATCTCGAGGTCCGACGCGCCGTTCACCGCGTCGGTCGTCACCGCGAAGCGCTTCGCGTCCGGCGAGATCGCCGGGCCTGTGTTCCACGCGACGCTGTGGAAGCCGCTCGGCGACGTCACGAGGAGACCCGTGAGCGCTATCGACTCCGCCCCGCCGGCCGGGTCCTTCTTGATGATGTCGGTGTAGCGGAGGATCGCGGGGGTGATCTGACCGTCGACGTCGCGCTTGCCGTTGATCGCCTCGGAGCGCACGAAGAGGAGCGTGTGTCCGTCCTCCGACAGATCCGGCTCGGTCGAGCGCGCGTCCGACGTCACGCTCACGTACTTCCCGTCGCGCAGGACGTAGACATCGCCGCGTAGCGCGAACGCGATCGTCCCCGCGATCTGCGGCGCCGGTACGGCGCTTACGGGCTTGGTCGGCGTCGGCGTCGGCGCGGCGGCCGGCAGCACCAGCGGCACGGCGCCCGCGCCGAGGACGCCGTAGCCGATGACGAGCGCGATCGCGATGAGGCCGAACACGAGCCCGCGCACGTGTTTCCTCACTCGACATCCGCCGCGATGCGCTCGATCTCCGCAGCGAGGTCCGGCCCGTTGTGGAGCTCGAGGAACTGCGCGGGCGGTTCGAAACCCTGGCGGCGCATCCGCTCGTAGACGCCGACGTCCGCGTCGGAGTGGTCTCCGTCCGCGCGCGCGACGGCACGCGCGGCAAGACGCGCGCGGGCGTCCACGTCGTCGGCGACGACCAGGTCGAGCACGAGCCGGGCGGCCCGCCTCTCGGCGACACGCTCCATCGGCGCGCGGTACCGCGCCAGGAGATTCGTGGCATCCAGCACGACGACGTGCCCTTCTTCAAGAAGCTCCTCGACCAGGGCCTCGGCGAGCGTGAACACCGCGCGATTCTCCTCGTCGGCGTATGAGGCCGCGATGAACAGGCGGCTGCGGAGATGGTCGCTGGCGACGTGCGCCGCGCCGAGCCGCAGCGCCAGCAGGCGCGCACAGTGCGTCTTCCCCGCTCCCGGGAAGCCCATCAGCATCAGCAGCGCGGCGCGGCCGCTCGGGTGCGCGGGCACGTCGATCTCGGTGCGCAGCTGGGCGACGAGCTCGCGGCTCTGTGAGACCAGCAAGCGGGTCTGCGCGAGGGCCGCGCGCGAGCCGCGCGTCCTCCGCACGATGCGCGTCACGCCGCGAAACCGAGCTCGCGCAGCGCGTCGCGCGCGACCGCGGCCTCGTCCCAGGGCCGTTTCTCCTCGCCGACGATGATCGAGCCCTCGTGCCCCTTGCCGGCGAGCAGGACCGTGTCGCCGATCTGTGCGCGGCGCAGCGCGTCCCGCACGGCCTCACGGCGATCGTCGATGACCGCGTAGTCCGGCCCGCGCGTCTTGCCCGCGGCGATCGCGCCTGCCTCGATCTCGGCGAGGATGGTGGCGGGATCCTCGAGCCGCGGGTCCTCCTGCGTGATCACGAAAAAATCGGCATGCTTCGCCGCGATCTCTGCCAGACGCGGCCGCTTCGTGCGGTCGCGCTCTCCGGCACTGCCGAAGACCGCGATGAGGCGGCCCTTCGTGAGCGGCCGCAGCAGGGCCAGCACCTTGTCCAGCGACTCGGGCGTGTGCGCGTAATCCACGATGACGCTGAACGGCTGGCCGCGATCGACACGCTCCATGCGTCCGCGGACCGGTCGCGCGTGTTGGAGCGCGTCACGCGCTTTCGCGAGCGGCACCCCGGCCGCGAGGCCCGCGGCGATCGCGGCGAGCGCGTTCTGCACGTTGAAGCGGCCGACGAGCGGCAGCGCGATCTCGACCGTCTCGCCCCGCGCCTCGACGCGGACGCGCGAGCCGTTCGCGTCGGCCGCGAGCACCGTCGCTTGCACATCGGCGTGCGCGTCGATCCCATAGGTGATGATCCGCGCGCCCGCCGACCGGCCGACGAGGTACTGCCAGTGCACGTCGTCGGCGTTCAGGACCGCGGTCTTCGGCACGCCCTTGTCCGTCCCCTGGCCGAGCATCTCGAACAGGATCCCCTTGGCCTCGAGGTAGCTCTGCAGCGTCCCGTGGAAATCGAGGTGCTCCGGCGAGAGATTGGTGAAGACCGCGATGTCGACCTCGGTGCCGCGGAGCTTGCGCAGCGCCAGCGCGTGCGACGTGGCCTCGAGCACACCCCATGTCCCACCCGCGACCAGCAGCTCGGCGAAGAACTCCTGGATCTCGACGGCCTCCTGCGTGCTCTGCCGCGTGTCGTTCGCCGATATGTGATCGGCCACCTTGAAGTCCACGGTCGTCGCGAACCCGGTCACCTCACCGCCTGCCTCGAGGACGTCAGACACGAGATGGACGGTCGTCGTCTTTCCATCCGTCCCGGTCACGCCGACAAGCTTCAGCTTCCGCGTCGGATGCTCGAAGACCTCCGCCGCGAGGTCGGCCAGCGCCGCGCGACTGTCCGCGACGACCGCGACCGGGACCTTCGAGCGGATCTTCTTCTGCGCCACGACCGCGACCGCACCGCGCCCGAGCGCTTCCGCGACGAACTCGTGACCGTCGCGGTGGAATCCTTCGATCGCGACGAAGAGCGATCCCGGCGCGACCTTCCGCGAGTCGTAGGTCACGGCGCGGACGTCGAGGTCCTCGGCGCCCGCGGGTACCGCGATGTTCGCGTTCGCCAGCAGCGGGCCGAGCTTCACGATGGCTAGCCGCGCACGCGGCCGACGAGGCGGAGCACGGTCGTGTACGCGGGCTCGGCGAGCAGGTACGCGCGGTAGGCGAGCGGACTTGGCACGGTGTCGTGCGCGCCGACCCAGCGGCGGACGACACCGCCGAAGCCGCGCTTGAATTGATATGGGCCGTACATCGGGTCGTCCTTTCGCTCGACGTCGGTCGGGATACCGCCGAGGTCGAAGCGCTTCGCGCCCTCCCGCTTCGCTCCGATGATGCACTCCCAGAGCAGCGCATACGCGGCGTGGCTTTTTCGTGCTGCGTCATTGGTCGCGCCGGTCTGATATACGGCGCGCTCGCCGCAGCGCCAGGTCATGGCGCCGGCGACCGCGGCGCCGTCCACATACGCGAGCCGGAGTGTTGCGAGGCGCGCGTCGATGAGCGCGCGCCAGATCGAGCGGTAGTAGTCCCAGGTGCGCGTGATGAAGTCGGCGCGCCGCCCGGTGAGCGCGTACAGGTCGTAGAAGGCGCGCAGTCCCTCGTCATCGCTCACCTCGCGGACGGACACGCCCCGCTTCGGACCCTGCTTCACGCTCCAACGGGTGTCCTTGTCCATCGCAGCCAGGAGGGCATCCTCATCCGGTGCGAGGTCGAGCTCAAGCGTGGCGAGGACCGGCTGGATGTCCTGCGGCGAGCGTTTGAATCCAGCGGCCCGCAGTGGCTCGCCCGCGAAGTCCTGCTCAAGCTCAGGATCGACCTTGAGGAAGATCGCGCGCCGCTCCTTCGCGAGATCCGACAGCCGCGCCAGCGCGCGCTCGAGACCGGCGCCGTCGCCCGGCGCGACGATCGGGCCGCGCGGCACGTAAGCGATGCGCTGTCCCGCGAACGCGTCCCGCCACAGCACGAGCGCGAGCGGCAGCTCGTCGCCGATGCGCACGTACTCGGCCTTCCAACCAGCGCTCTCTCGCACGGCGGCCCAGACCGACGACTGCATTACGTGACCCCACGGCGACCGCGCCGCGGCGTCGTCCCAGCCACCCGGGGCCCCCATCAGGCGGCGGAGCGCGCGAGACGCCGGCGCGCGGCGAGCTGCCAGAGCGGGTACAGGACCCTGCGCACCGGCGTCTCCAGCGCGCCGATCCACTCGACGACCTCGCCTCCGTAGCCGAGCTTGAAGTTCTCGACGCCCGCGAGCGGATCGTCCGCGCCCTCGGCGAGACCGTACATGTCGTAGCGGCGGACGCCGAGCTGACGCATCCGGAGCATCGCGCGCCATTTGAGCAGATAGAAGGGCCGAGCCTCGGCGTGCGCTCCGCTCCAGCCGCCGTAGAGCTCCCAGGCGCGGTCGGCCATGCGCACCAGCAGCATCGCGCCGACGTCCTCCTCGCCGATGCGCGCCAGCATCAGCAGCGCGCGGTCGCCGAACGCGGATAGGAGCTTCGCGAAATACTCCGGTGATCGGATCGCGAAGCGGTCGCGCTGCCCGACGGCCGCGAGCACCTTCATGAAGCGATCCAGGTCGCGCGTCTCCTCGGTCACGACCGCCGCGCGCTCGGCCTTGTGGATGTACTGCCGCGTCTTCTTGCGCATCGCGGCGAACAGCTCCTCGTCGCTCTTCGAAAGGTCCATGAGCAGCGTGCGGCGCGGCTGCACGTACACCGGCGACGCGCGGACGCCGGCGCGCGCGAGCTCGGCACGGACGACCGGGTCGTTTGGCGCTTCGGGATCGCACAGCAGGCTCGCGCAGCGCTCGCGCGCGAGCGCGTCACGCACGGCCACGATCGCGTCGGCGAGACGTTCGTGCGCGACCAGTGGGCCGCGCGGCGCGTACGCGACGGACAGGCCGAAGGGAAGCGATTTGATCAGCACCTGAGCGATGCCGCCGTCGAGCACGAAGCGGCGCACGCTCCAACCCGTCGCGGCTTTCAGCTCGGCCCAGCCCGCGGACTGCAGGAGGTGCGGCTGGCCGGTCGCGACAACGAGCTCGTCCCAGCGCTGGACGTCGCTCGGGGTCGCCGCGGTCGCCCTCAGGCGAGGTCCCCGCTCGTCACGCGGCGTCTTTGCCTGAGGCGGCTTTGGCCGGGGCTTCCGTTCCGGGCAGCTGACGCGCGGTGAATGTGCACTCCGGATAGCGCTCGCAGCCGAAGAAGAGCGAACGCCCGCGTCCGCGGCGCTGGACCAGCTCGCCCTGCCCGCACAGCGGACAGACCACGCCGGTCTTCACCTGCGTCTTCTTGATGTACTTGCAGTCCGGGTAGCCGGTGCAGCCGATGAACGGACCGAATCGACCGCGGCGGCGCGCCAGCGGCTTGCCGCAGTCCGGGCACATCTCGCCTTCGATGATCTCGAGCTGCGGCTCCTGCTGCCCTTCGAGCGGCTCGGAGTAATCGCACGCGCCGGGCGGCTGCGGCGCGCCCTTCTTGGTCTTCTTGAAGCCGGTGCACGAGTAGAAGCGGCCGAAACGACCGAGCTTGATGATGACCGGCCGGCCGCACTTGGGACAGATCCGGTCGGTCTTCTCCTCGGTGATGTCCGACTTCTTCACCGACTTCGTCTTCTCCTCGACGAGCTTGATGAACGGGGTGAAGAACTCGCGCACGACCGGGGCCCACTCCGTCTCCCCGGCGGCGATGCGGTCGAGGTCCAGCTCCATGCGCGCGGTGAATCCGTTGTCGACGATGTCGGGGAAGTGCTCCTTCAGGAAGTCGGTCACGACGAAGCCGACGTCCTCGGGTATGAGCGCGCGGCCCTCCTTGCGCACGTATTTGCGGCCGGTGAGCGTCGATATCGTCGGCGCGTACGTCGAGGGCCGGCCGATGCCGTGCTCCTCGAGCGTCTTGACCAGCGACGCTTCAGTGAAGCGCGGCGGCGGCTGTGTGAAGTGCTGCGCGGCGTCGAGAGCGAGCAGCTTCAGATCTTCCCCGGCGACGACCTCCGGAAGCGGCGCGATCTCCTTCTCCGGCTCGTCGGTGCCCTCGGCGTACACGCGGATGAAGCCATCGAACGTGACGCGGCGGCCGTTCGCGCGCAGCACGTACGCACCCGCGTCCACGTCCAGGCGCGTGTTCTCGAACTTCGCGGGCGCCATCTGCGATGCGAGGGTCCGCTGCCAGATGAGCGTGTAGAGCTTGAGCTGATCGGGCTTCAGGTACTTCTTCGCGTACGCCGGCGTGCGCGATAGGTCCGTCGGACGGATCGCCTCATGCGCCTCCTGCGCGCCCTTCGAGCGCGTCTTGTAATGGCGCGGCTTCTCGAGCGCGTACTGCGCGCCGAACTCCTTCGTGATCACGTCCTTCGCCTGGCGCAGCGCGCCTTCGGCGACGTGCAGCGAGTCGGTACGCATATAGGTGATGAAGCCGACCGGCATGTCGCCCGCGCCGAGCGAGACGCCTTCGTAGAGCTGCTGCGCGAGGACCATCGTGCGCTTCACAGAGAAGCCGAGCTTGCGCGAGGCGTCCTGCTGCAGCGTCGACGTCGTGAAAGGCGGTGCGGCGTTGCGAGAGCTTTCGCGCTTCTCGAGGCTCTTGACGATGTAGCTCGCGTCGGCGAGTGCCGCGCGATGCTTGTCGGCCGCTTCGCCGGTGCCGATCTGGATCTTGTGGCCCTTGTGCTGGATGACCTCGGCCGTGAACGACTCCCCGGCGTGATTCGCGAGCAACGCGTCGATGCTCCAGTACTCCTCGGCCTTGAACGCTTGGATCTCGCGCTCGCGGTCGACGATGAGTCGCAGGGCGACGGACTGGACGCGCCCGGCGGAAAGCCCGTAGCGGATCTTCTTCCAGAGGAGCGGCGACATCGTGTAGCCCACCAGGCGGTCGACGACGCGGCGCGCCTGCTGCGCGTTCACCAGATCCTGGTCGATATCCCGCGGATGCTTGAACGACTCCGCGATCGCGGCCGGCGTGATCTCGTGGAACGTGACGCGACGCATCTTGCTCTTCGCGCCGCCGATGATCTCGGCCAGGTGCCACGCGATGGCCTCACCCTCGCGGTCGAGGTCGGTCGCGAGCCAGATGTGCGGGGCGGTCTTCGCGTCCTTGCGGAGGAGACGCGCGTGCTTCTCGGAGTCGTCGGGGATCACGTACTCGGGGGCGAAGGTCTTCAGGTCGATCCCGAGCTTGGATTTCGGCAGGTCCCGGATATGGCCGTACGATGCCTCGACCTTGAAGCCGGGACCGAGCATCCGTTCGAGAGTCCTGGCCTTTGTGGGCGATTCCACGATCACCAGGTCTTGTTTCGCGTCGGCCAAAATCCAGCGCCACCTTTCACATAACGAAAAGCGCCCTCACGGGCGCCCCTACCGCTTCTACCACTTTAATTGTCCCGGCTAGAGCCCTGTTCCCGGGACGCCTGCCTGGCTGTCTAAAGCAGCTCCTCCCGCTCCTCCCGTTTGAGGTGGTCGACGACGTCTTTTACCTGTTCGGCATGCTCTTTCGAGGCGACCAGGAGGGCGTCCGGCGTGTCGACGATGATCAGGCTCTCCACCCCGACGAGGGCCACGACCTTGCCGGGCGCCCAGGCGTAGTTGTCGCCGGCGCCGATCGCAACGTGCCCGTCCGAAGACCAGTTGTCGGAGGTCTGGACGATCGAGGCCAGGCGGCCCCAGCTCCCGACGTCGTGCCAGCCGATGTCGGCCGGCACCACCGCGACGTTCTTCGCCTTCTCGAGGATCCCGTAGTCGATCGTCGTGCGGTCGGTCTCTTCCCAGACCTCCGCGAGCACGCTCTCGTAGCGCGGGCTCCCCACGGCATCGGCGAGCGCGTGGAGCGCCTTGGCGGTGCCGGGCAGGTGCTCGTCGAACGACCGCACGATCTCCGCGACGCGCCAGACGAACATCCCCGCGTTCCAGTAATGGCCGCCCGCCGCGATCATCTTCTCGGCCGCGTCGCGCTTGGGCTTTTCGATGAAGCGCTTCACCGCGTGGACCGGAAGCGGCGCCTTCAGGTCGAGCCGGTCGCCGGCCTCGATGTAGCCGAAGCCGGTGTCAGGGGTCTCGGGCTCGATGCCGAGCGTTACGAGATTCCCCGCCTCGGCCGCGGCGGTGGCGGCGATCAGCACCTCGCGGAACTTGCCACGTCGCTCGATGACGTGATCCGAGGGCAGGACCGCGACGACGGCTTCGGGGTCGAACGCATGGAGCGCCGCCATCGCGAGGCCGATCGCCGCGGCGTTGCCGCGCGGATACGGCTCGATGACGACGTGATCTGTTCGGAGCTCCGGCAGCTGCTCGTGGATGAGCTCGCGGTGCTCCGGCGGCGCGACGGCGAAGATGCGCTCGATCGGGATGATCTCCGCGACGCGCTCGACGGTGTCCTGCAGCAGGGTGCGCTCACCGGTGAGCTGCAGGAACTGCTTTGGCTTGCCGCGCCGGGACAGTGGCCAGAGGCGGGTGCCCGCGCCGCCTGAGAGGATCAGCGCATAGAGGCGAGGCAACGCGCCTAGCGCCCGAAGTAGTCGAGACGCATCGCGTGGCGGACCTCGTGGATCGTCTGGGCGGCCTCACGGCGCGCGCGCTCGCTCCCCGCGGCGAGGATCTCGTCGACGAGGTCCGGCTTCGCGGCGAGCTCCGCGCGACGCTCGCGGATCGGCGTGAGGAATTTCTCCATCGCCGCGAAAAGCAGGCGCTTCACCTCGGCGTCTCCGACCTTTCCCTCGCGGTAGCGCGACTTCAGATCGTCGACCTCGGCCTTGTTCGGGTTGAACGTGTCGTGATACACGAAGACGGGATTGCCTTCGACACGACCCGGCGTGTCGGCGCGCACGCGGTTGGGGTCGGTGTACATCGAGCGGATCTTCTTCTCGACCGTCTTCGTGTCGTCGCTCAGGTAGATCGCGTTGTCGAGACTCTTCCCCATCTTCTCCCGCCCATCGATGCCCGGCAGCAGGCCCATGTCCGGGATCAGCGATTCGGGCACAGGGAACACCGGAGCGAACAGCTCGTTGAAACGGCGTGCGATCTCGCGCGTCAGCTCGATGTGCGATTCCTGGTCGCGGCCCACGGGAACGAGGTCGCCCTTCACGATCAGGATGTCCGCGGCCTGAAGGATCGGATAGCCGAGCAGACCGTACGTCGGCTGGGCGAGACCGTGATCGCGCAGCTGGTCCTTGAGCGTCGGGATGCGCTGCACCCGTGGGACCGACACGAGCATCGAGAAGTACAGGTGGAGCTCGGGGATCTGCGGTACCAGCGACTGGAGGATGTAGGTGACCTTTTCGGGATCGACGCCGACCGCGAGGTTGTCCATGACGTCCTCGCGGATGTTCGGCTCGATCTCACCCAGACCGTCGAGCTTCGTGGTGAGCATGTGGTGGTCTGCGACGAGCAGGAAGGTCTCGTAGGAATCCTGCAGCTTCACCCGGTTCGCGAGCGTGCCGACGTAGTTGCCGACGTGCAGCCGGCCCGTCGGGCGGTCGCCCGTCAGGATGCGCTTTCGCGTCTGCTTGGCCGCAGGCGCGGTCTTCGGAACGCTCACTTCCGCGGTCATGGGACCGTCATCCTAACGTGCGGGCCAGCTCGTCGGTCACCAGTCGCGCCATCTCATCACGATGGCCGACGAAGAAATGGTCCGTGCCCTTCACCTCTGCGATGCGCGCCCGCGGGAACCGCTCGCGGATCTCCCCCGCTGTGCCGAACTGGTCGCGCTCGGCGGCGACGATGACTGTGCCGTCGGGAACGGGCGGCAGATCGTTGTCGCGGCCGGTCACCGATCGCAGCGGCAGTCCGACCACGGCGAGCGCGTCGACGTGCTCGCCGCGCGACAGCCAGCGCAGCGCCATGAGCGCGCCGAAGCTGTAGCCGACCAGACCGAGCGGCATGTTCGGCGCGCTGCCGCGCGCATGCGTGACCGCGGCGCCGACATCGTCCGCCTCCTTGATGCCCCCGGTCCAGGTCCCGGAGCTGGCGCCGACGCTGCGGAAGTTGAAGCGCAGCGCGTACCAGCCGCGCTCCGCGCACGCGCGCGCGATGCCGGCGACGAGTGGATTGCGCATCTCGCCGCCGTGCGTGGGCAGCGGATGCGCGATCACGACGATGGCCCGCGGCTCGCCGTCCGGCACGCGGAGCGTCCCCTCCAGCCGTCCGTCGATGCGCTGCGCTTCCTCTCGCACCGAGAGAGTGTCGCGGGAACCCGCGGCGGATGCCGTTGTATAGGCTTCGGATATGCGCGTCAGGGCCGCTGGCATCGCGCTGCTCGTCGTCACGGCCGTGGCCTGCCAACCCGTCGGCCCGGTCACGCAGCCTTCGCCGACGGCATCCGCGACCGGCGCTCCTGCCGCCGCGTCCGGGTCACCGACGGCGACCCCGTCGCTCACGATCGTGCCGCAGAGCGCGCAGTGCGGTATGCGCGTCACCACGGACTTCGTGCTCGCGAACGACATGACGTGCACCGCCGACGCGTTCGTGATCAACGCCGACAACCTCACGCTCGACCTCGGCGGCCACACCCTCACCGGGCCGGGCATGGGCCCGCAGACGTGGCCGCAGCCGCAGCTCGACAGCGTCGGCGTCCGCACCGGCGGACACACCAACGTGACCATCCGGAACGGAACGATCAGCCAGTTCTCGACCGGCATCTACTTCGTCGACATGGAGAAGTCGCGCATCGAGGATGTCAGGAGCGAGCGCAATCGCTACGGGTTCTACCTCCACGCGTCGAAGCAGAACGCCATCCGCCGCTCGACGGTCGTCGGCAACATCTACGGCCTGCATATGCAGAGCTCGAGCGACAACCTCATCGAGGGCAACAGCCTCATCCGGCAGACGTACAACAGCCCCGGCGGCTTCGGGATCTATCTCTACCAGGGCACCGGTAACCGCATCGTCGGGAACACCATCGAGAACAACGTGAACTGGGGCATCTGGTTCAGCGATGCGAAGGGCAACACCATCTTTCACAACAACGTCGCCGGCAACTCGCCGCAGGTGAGCGACAACAACCCCGATGCGAACCAGTGGTTCGATCCCGAAAAGAAGGAGGGCAACTGGTGGGCCGACTACAAGGGCACGGACGCCGACAAGGATCACGTCGGTGACACGCCGTACGGTATCCAGGGTCCGGGCGGCGCGGTCGACGCGTATCCGTTCGTGGAGCGCGACGGCTGGACGAAGAAGACGGGATCGACGATCGACCATTACCAGCCGCCGCTGGCCCGCCCCGCGCGCGAGGTGCGTCTGGTCGTCGTGTCCGCCGGCACCGTGGACATCGGCCGTCCGCACGACACCACGCTCTCGGCGTCCTCCGTGCGTGCCTCCTCCGTCGCGATCCAGACCGACGGCCGCACGCTGCTCGCGCTGGACGGAAAGACGCTGACGGCGTGGGACCTCACCGGCGGCGAGCCCAGCACGCGCACGGTCGCGATCGATGGCGGCATCGTCGGGGCGAATCGCGACGGCGTGTCCGCGCTCATCGTGGGCGCGCGCGGCGCGCAGCAGATCGACCTCACCACCGGACAGCAGGAGTTCTTCGACTACTCGAGCGCGCCACAGGAGCTCGCGCCGAGCTACAAGCACAACCACATCTTCGTCGCGACACCGAAGGGGATCGATCTCCTGTACCTGAACCTCGGAGGCCGCACGCCGTACACGATCCCGCTCGACGGCCCCGCCGGCGCGATGTCGATGAACGGCTCCGGCACGCGCATCTACACCGCGATCC
>JBDUCG010000231.1:0-3568 GCA_040003565.1 Chloroflexota bacterium
CACCGCATCAAGGAAACGTGGGACGGCCGCGCCAACGACACGGGCCTTCAAGGCACGTACGTCACGATGGCCGACCGCAACCAGCGGCTGCTCGAGATCGAGGAGGCCCTCCGCTACATCCCGCCCGGGCAGCGGATCCTCGACGTCGGCTGCGGCAACGGCTATTCGACCGCGATCTTTGCGAAAGAGGCCGAGCACATCACCGCCATCGACTACTCCGAGCCGATGATCGCGCGCGCCAAACGCGAGCACGGCGACATCCGGAACATCAGCTTCGAGGTACGCGACATCCTCTCCCCGCTCCCCTATCCGGACGGCAGCTTCGGCGTCGCCGTGGCGCAGCGCTGTCTCATCAACCTCGCGACCTGGGAGAACCAGCAGCGGGCGATCGAGCACATCGCGCGCGTGATCCGGCCCGGCGGCTCCTTCATCGTCCAGGAGGGCACGCGGCAGGGGCGCGAGGGCCTGAACGCGCTGCGGGAGCAGATGGGCCTGGAGCGCATGCCCGCCGTGCCCTTCAACTCGGACCTCGACGAGGCGGTCCTCTGGCCGTTCCTGCGCCGCTACTTCGACATCGTGCAGGTACGCCGCTACGGCCTCTACGACCTCATCGCGCGCGTCGTGCACCCATTGCTCGTCGCGCCGGCGCAGCCCGACTACGAGGCGAAGATCAACGAGATCGCGCGCCAGGTGGCCGCGGCGACCGATGCGGCCGGCGAGGTGTCGCGCTGGTTCACGGCGTTCCTGCGGGTCAGGCCTTCCGCATGAACTCCGACACGCTCGACGTCACGCGATCGATCTGAGCGTCGGTCAGCTCGGCGTACATCGGGAGCGACAGCACCTCGCCCGCGACCTTCTCGGTGACCGGCAGGTCGCCCTTGCGATACCCGAGGAACTGCGCGGCGTCCTGCATGTGGATCGGCACCGGGTAATGGATCTGCGTCCCGATGCCGCGCTCGGTGAGGAACGCGCGCAGCGCGTCGCGGCGGCCGCCAGGCATGCGGATGGCGTAGCAGTAGAAGACGTGACGGCCGCCGGCGGGGATCTCCGGCGTAATGATGTCGGTGCCCGCGAGGAGATGGTTGTACTGGGCCGCGATCGCCTGGCGGCGCGCGTTCCACTCGTCGAGACGCCGCAGCTTGATGCGCAGGATCGCGGCCTGGATCTCGTCGAGGCGCGCGTTGTATCCGACGATCGGGTGGTAGTAACGCGTCGACTGGCCGTGCTCGCGTAGCGCGCGGAGGTCGTCGGCCAGCTTGTCGTCGTTCGTCGTGATGCTGCCGGCCTCGCCGTACGCGCCGAGGTTCTTGCTGCAGTAGAAGGAGAAGCAGTTCACCCGCCCGCCGGTGCCGGCCTTCTTCCCGTCGTCGAGGAGCGCGCCGTGTGCCTGCGCGGCGTCCTCGATGATCGTGATGCCGCGGTCCTGGGCCAGCTGCTTCAGCGGTCTCAGATCGACGGTCCGACCGTACAGATGCACCGGGACGATGGCCTTCGTCCGTGGCGTGATGCGCGATGCGACCGAGCCGATGTCCATCAGCATCGACCGCTCCTCGACGTCGACGAGGATTGGCCGCGCGTTCGCGTAGACGATCGCCTCGACCGTCGCGAAGAACGTGTGCGACACCGTGATGACCTCGTCGCCGGAGGACACGCCGCAGGCCCGGATCGCGAGCTGGAGCGCATCCGTGCCGGAGCCGACGCCGATCGCGTGCGCAGTGCCGCAGTACTCCGCCCACTCTTTGTCGAAGGCGCGGACGCTCGGCCCGATCGTGAGCTGCATGCTGTCGAGCACCTCGTCGATCGCCTGACGGACCTCGTCGCGGATCGTCGCGTACTGGGCCTTCAGGTCGACGAGCGGGATGTCCTGCGTGACAACGGTCATGTGGTGATCTCCTCGTTCAAGGCGCGGTCGATGTGTCCCGCATGTTGCCGGAGATGGTTCACCGCGGGCTGCCAGATGTATCGCTTGATGTGATCCGTCTCGGCGTCGGCGTCGATCAGCAGCTCGGACGGCAGCTTCTCGATCGCGGCGCGCAGAGCGTCCCGAGCGGCGCGAAGCTCCGCAAAGAGCTCGGTCGTGGGTCGCTCGCGCCAGCGCGCGAACGTCTGCGCGTTCTGGTCATCGAAATGCGTCGTGATGCCGAGGAAAGCGCGGAGTGTCGTGTTCTGATCCGGGGCCATGCCGATGGACGCCGCATGATCCGCGCCGTCCGCCCCGAGCCGCCACCAGAACGCAAAGTGCACCAGGAGATCGCGGACGCGCCAGCCGTCGCCTTCTCCGGTGAATACCGGACGCGCAAGTTGCGCCTCGCTCAGACCCGCGAAGCGCGCTTCAAGGTCTTTCCAGGCGCGCTCCATCAGCGCGATGGCCTCGGTCTTCGCGGTCGCTGTCACTTCCGCGCCGGATCTTCCAACCACGAATACGCATGTGGATAGATTCCGACGAAGCATGCGAGGTCGGTGATGTCGTCCTTCAGCTGCACCGCGGGATTGCCGGCCCACACCGTGCGCGGCGCGATGCGGCGCTCGCGCACCACGCTGCCCGCGCCGATGAGCGCGTCCTCGCCGATCTCGACGCCCGGCAGGATCGTGCTGTTCGCACCGAGGCGCGCGCGGCGGCGGACGGTCGCGCCCTTCACGCACTGAAGGTACGCCGGGCACTGCGGATGTGGGTCGTCGGTGAACACGACGTGCGGACCGACAAAGACCTCGTCCTCGATCGTGACGAGCTCGAGGAAACACCCGGTGTGGATGCGCACGCGAGAGCCCAAGCGGTTGCCGAACTCCAGCGACGCATGCGTGCCGATCGAGACGTCGTCGCCGATCACGTTGTCCTCGCGGATGGACGCGCCCTGCCCGGTCTGCAGGCGCGCGCCGATCGTCGTGCCCGCATAGATCGTGGTGAAGGGACGGATGACGGAGTCCGGGCCGATCGTCAGCGCGAGCTCGCCCTCCTTCTTGCCGCGCGGCGCGCGGCCGAGCACGACGTACTCGCCCACCACGGTGCCCGATCCCAGCTCCACGTTGGGCGCGATCACGGCGGTGGGGTGCACGATCGCGCCGAGGGAGGTCACGCCCGCGCCGGCTCCGGCGCCACTGCCTCTTCGCGGTACATCACGCGCGCGCCGCCGGCACGGAGCGAACGCATCCCCGCGTCGAGCACGCGCACGACGCGCAGGCCCGCCTCGCCGTCGCTGCGCGGCGTCGCGCCGGTGTTGATGCACTCGATGAAATGCCGCATCTCCATCTGGAGCGCCTCGGTGCCGGCGATGTGCGGGCTGCGAATGTCGCCGGAGCGGTAGCTGCGACGCAGCTCCTCGCTCGAGAGCTCGGTCACGCCGTGGTCGTAGATCTTCACCTTCTCGATCGACTGCACGTCGTCGTACACCGCCATGCGGTGCGATCCGATCACGACCATCGACCGCAGCTTGCTCGGCGCCAGCCACGAGAGATGCGCGTGGGCGACGGCGCCAGACGGAAAGCCCATGGTCAGGAACACGACGTCCTCGATGTCGGGCTGCGTGTAGCAGGCGCCGACGGACTGCACCCACTCGGGCTCCTCGTCGAG
>JBDUCG010000232.1:0-3564 GCA_040003565.1 Chloroflexota bacterium
GCCGCGCGTCGCCTTCCTGCGCGACGACGAAGCGGACCGTCTGCTGGACGCGCTCGCGCACGTCAGCCGACGAGGAACCTGGCGAGCGCCAGTGCCGGCCCGAAGACCACCGCGCTCAGCACTCTCGGTGCGAGCAGCAGGATGAAGAGCAGAAGGAACGGGCCGTACTGCTGATAGGTGCGAAACGAATATTGCTGACGCGGCGGGAGCAAACCATAAACGACGTTCGATCCATCCAGCGGCGGGATCGGGACGAGGTTGAAGATCGCGAGAACGCAGTTCCAGAGAACGATCGCCGTGAGGATCTCCTCGTACGCGCCGCCGAGGAGCGAGGCCGAGCTGAAGCGCAGCGGGATGGCGCAGAGCGCGGCGAGGACGAGATTCGCCAGCGGCCCGGCGAGCGCGACGAGGGTGACGCCGAAGGCCGAGCGCAGCCGCGACTCGTTGAACGGGACCGGCTTGCCGTACCCGAAGCCGGCCAGGACGAGCAGCAACGTTCCGAACGGATCGAGATGCGCCATCGGGTTGAGGCTCAGGCGGCCGAGCAGCCGCGCGGTGTCGTCGCCGAGCCGGTGCGCGGCGTAGGCGTGCATGAACTCGTGCACCGTAATGCCGAGCACGATCGCGATGACGAAGGCGACGAAGCCGACCGGGTCATCCGCCGCGCGCTGGACCGGCGAGACGAGACCGCCGCTGATGAATCCATACGCGAGCAGGACGAGGCCGAGGATGAGCAGCGGGTTCATCCCGCCAGGACCACCGATGCCGCGACGTGCGCCGATCACAGAGTCAGTCTATGGAGGTCAGCGGCTCGCGATGCGGCCGAGGATGAGCCGGCGCGGCGCTACCCTGCGCGCGCTCCAGTGGAAGGCGGAGCGGATCTCCTCGATCGCGTCCGCGTCGGTGGGCTTCCCCGCGACGTGCACCTCCGCGTAGGGCTGCCCGCGTTCGACGCGGTCGCCGACCTTCGCGCGCAGGACCACACCCGTCCGCAGGTCGATCGGGTCGCCCTTCTTCTCCCGGCCCGCGCCCAGCCGCACCGAGCCGATCCCGACGCGGTCAGCGGCGATCGCGCCGACGAACGCGGTCCGCGGAGCGACCAGCCGCTCGACGCGAGGCGCGCGAGGTAAGCGGGATGGATCGTCGACCGCGAGGGCGTCGCCGCCCTGCGCGGCGACGAGCTCGCGGAGCTTCGCGAGTCCGCTGCCATCGGCGACCGCGCGGTCGATCCGCGCAAGCGCGGCCTTCGTGTCGCGCGCCCTGCGCCCGCGCACCAGCATCTCCGCGCCCGCGACGCGCACCAGGCGCACCAGATCCGCGGGTCCCCGTCCCCGTAGGGTCTCGATCGCCTCGGCGACCTCCAGCGCGTTGCCGACCGCGCACCCGAGGGGTTGCTCCATGTCGGTGAGCTCGCAGGTGACGGCGAGACCATGCGCCACGCCGATCGCGACCATCGCGCGCGCGAGCGCGCGCGCTGACACGAGATCCTTCATGAACGCGCCGCTGCCGACCTTCACGTCGAGGACGACGGCATGCGCGCCCGCGGCGATCTTCTTCGACATGATGCTCGACGCGATCAGCGGAATAGCGGGCACGGTCCCGGTCGCGTCTCGCAGCGCGTAGATGAGTCCATCGGCAGGCGCGAGATCCTTCGTCTGGCCGGTGACGACGATCCCGATGCGACCGAGCTGCGCGAGGAACTCGGCGGTGGTGAGGTCGACGCGATACCCCGCGAACGACTCGAGCTTGTCGAGCGTTCCGCCGGAGAAGCCAAGGCCGCGGCCGCTCATCTTCGCGACCGGCAGACCGCACGCCGCAACGAGCGGCGCCACGACGAGCGTGGTCTTGTCCCCCACTCCACCGGTGGAGTGCTTGTCGACGACGCGGCCGAAGCGCGAGAGGTCGAGGCGCTCGCCCGATCCGACCATGCTCGCGGTGAGCGCGGCCGTCTCCTTCGCATCCATCCCGCGCCACACGACGGCCATGCAGAAGGCCGCCATCTGGTAGTCGGGGACCTCGCCCTTCGTATACCCCCGGATGAGGTGGTCGATCTCCGCGGCGCTGAGCTTTCCGCCGTCGCGCTTGCGCTCGATGAGCTCGACGACGCGGATCGCTCGCTGGTTGTCGGTCAAAGCCGCTTTACGACGCCCTTCACCACCGTCCCCAGACGCGCTCCGGCCGTGTTCGCGACCGCGAGGACTTCCTCGTGCGTGACGTGCTGGATGAGACCGGGGATGCCGGTCGCCATGTCCGTGACGGTCGAGATCGCGAGGATCCGCATCCCCATGTGACGCGCGACGAGGACTTCTGGCACGGTGCTCATGCCGACGGCGTCGGCGCCGAAGCCGCGCAGCATGCGCAGCTCCGCGGGCGTCTCGAAGTTGGGACCGGCGACCGCGACGTAGGTGCCCTCCTTCAGCTTGGGATCGACCGAGTGCGCGAGCTTGCGCAGCTCCTCGGTGTACGTGCCGACCATGTCCGGGAACCGCGGACCGAGCGCGTCGTCGTTCGCACCGCGGAGGGGGTTCGTTCCCATGAAGTTGATGTGGTCGCTCATCACCATGAGATCGCCGTTCTCGTAGGACGGGTTCAGCCCGCCGCACGCGTTCGTGAGGATGATCGTGTCGATACCCCAGGCCTTGAAGACGCGCACCGGGAACGCGACGTCTTGGATGTCGTAGCCCTCGTAGTAATGGAGGCGCCCTTTCATCACCGCGACGGGCCTGCCCTCGAGCGTGCCGACGACGAGCTCGCCGGCGTGGCCCGGGGCGGTGCTCTTATGCCAACCCGGGATCGTGTCGTACGGGATGCGATCGGCGCTCTCCACGTCGTCGGCAAGCGCGCCGAGACCGCTGCCGAGCACGATCGCCACGATCGGCTGGTGCTTCGTCTTCGCGCGGATCGCATCGACCGCGGCCTTCGCGTCGCTCATGTGCCCGGCTCCTTCAGGATCTTCTCGCGCAGCAGCGAAAGGAACGGACGCGCGTGCGAGGTGCGCACGAACTTCGCGACGGTCTGCGAGCGCCGCACGGAGATGCGGTCGCCCGCGCGCAGGTCGTGCTCCTCCTGGCCGTCGATCGAGATGCGCGCCGGATCCTGGACCACGAGCTCGATGCTCTGATCCGGGTCGAACGCCACCGCGTTCCCGAACGAGAGGTGCGGCGCGATGGGGACGAGCATGATCGCCTGCGAGCTCGGCAGGATGAGCGGACCGCCGACCGAGAAGCCGTATGCGGTGCTGCCCGTCGCCGTCGCGACGATGACGCCGTCCGCCCAGTAGACGATGAGCGGCTCGCCATCGACGCGCACCGCGACGTGGATCGACCGGACGGCGGCGCCGCGAGCGACCACCACATCGTTCAGCGCGAGGAAGCGCATCTCCTCACCCTCGCGCATCAGCCGCGCGTCGAGCAGCGTCCGCTCCTCGACCTTGTGTCGCCCCGCCGCGACGTCGGCTATCGCCGAGTCGAGGTCGTCGATCGTGATCGTCGTGAGGAAGCCGAGACGGCCGAGGTTGACGCCGAGCAGCGGGATGCCCAGCGGCGACATCGCGCGCGCCGCTCG
>JBDUCG010000233.1:0-3561 GCA_040003565.1 Chloroflexota bacterium
TCGCCTGACGCGCCTGCTTGTCGCTCATCAGCCCCTTCGAGGTACTGAGGATCGCCATGCCGAGCCCGTTGCGCACGCGCGGGATCTCGCTCACGCCGACGTAGCGACGCAGTCCCGGCGTCGACACGCGCTTGAGCTCGCGGATGACCGGCTGATCGGCGCCGGCGTAGCGCAAGAACAGGCGCAGCGTCATGCGGCCGGTCTCCTCATCGGGGATGGACTTGTAGTCGCGAATGTAATTGTTCTCTTTGAGAATTCGCGCGATCTCGACTTTCATCTTCGACGTCGGCAAATCGACTCGGCGGTGCTTCGCTCCGCAGGCATTGCGGATCCGGGTCAACATGTCGGCGATCGGGTCGGTCATGCTCACTGTGATCTTCTCCGCTTCTCGTATCCGTGAGGACGTGGAAGCAATTGCGGTGTTCGGTGTTCGGTGATCGGTGACCGGTGTGTCGCGGAACGCGGTGTCGGTCTCCCGAGCACCGAGCCGCGAACACCGATCATCGTTACCAGGATGCCTTCCGCACGCCGGGGATCATCCCGTTGAGCGACAGGTCGCGGAAGCAGATGCGGCAGAGGCCGAACTTGCGCAGGAACGCGCGCGAGCGGCCGCAGCGCTGGCAGCGGTTGTGCACCCGCACCTTGAACTTCGGCTTCCGCTTGCTCTTTTCGATCATGGCTTTTCTAGCCATTGGTTACGCTCTCAATTCGGGTGTCGGTGTCGGGTGCCGGGTGTCTGGTGGCCGGCGTGTTCCGGCACCTGGCACCACGCACCCGGCACCCATCAGGCGCTAGCCGCCGCCGTCTCTCCATAGGTCACGATCATCGGCTTGAGATCGCCGCTGAAGGGCATGCCGAGCTCGCGCAACAGCGCGAATGCTTCGCTGTCCTTCACCGTGCTCGTCACGAACGTCAGGTCCATGCCATGCACCGCTTCGACCTGGTCGTAGTTGATCTCCGGAAAGATCACCTGCTCTTTGACGCCGAGCGAGAAGTTGCCGCGGCCGTCGAACGAGCGCGTGCCGATGCCGCGAAAGTCGCGAATGCGCGGGACCGCGACCGAGATGAACCGGTCGAGAAACTCCCACATCCGCGCCCCGCGCAGCGTCACGCTGGCGCCGATCTCCTGCCCCTGACGCAGCGCGAAGTTCGAGATCGACTTCTTCGCCTTGGTGCGCACGGGGCGCTGGCCTGCGATGATCTCCAGCTCGGTCACGATCGAGTCGAGAAGCTTCGGCTGCTTGAGCGCTTCGCCCAGCCCGACGTTGATCACGATTTTCTCGAGCTTCGGGATCTGATGCACGTTCGCCAGACCGAGCTGCTCCTTGAGCCGCGACCGCACCGTCGTCTCGTAATGCAGGCGCAGGCGTGGCGCGGGCGCGGGAATCCCCGCGCCGGCGTGCGGGCCGCGCGCCTGCTGTTCGCCGCCCTGCTTCTTCTTGCCGCCGCCGCCCTTCTTCTTTGCGTCCGGCTTACCGTCTTGCTTCGTCTGCGTGGCCATGGTCAGTCCTGTCCGTTTTTTTTATCGCGTACGCGGGAGTGCGTCGCCGCTCTTCACACTCACGCGTTCCTTCGTGCCGTCGTCATCGATGCGCCGGCGCACGCGCGTCGGCTCGCCTGTCTTTGGATCGAGCAGCATCACGTTCGACGCCGAGATCGGTGCCGGGAAGTCGACGATCGCGCTCTGCTCGTCGGCTTTCCGCGCGCGGCGATGCCGCTTCACGATGTTCACGCCGTCGATCGTGATGCGGCCCGTCTTCAGGTAGACGCGCAGGACCTTCCCCTCGCTCCCCTTGTCGTCGCCCCGCATCACGCGCACGGTGTCGCCCTTCGTGACGTGGATCTTCACGCGCTCGGCGTTGATCTGGTGCCGCTGCTGGTTCTTCTTGTTGTGGTTCTTGCGGTACTTGAGAATGCGCATGTTAGATGACCTCGGGCGCCAGCGACACGATCTTCATGAACTTCTTCTCGCGGAGCTCGCGCGCCACGGGTCCGAAGATGCGCGTCGCCCGCGGCTCGCCGGCGTCGTTGATGATCACGACCGCGTTCTCGTCGAAGCGGATGTAGCTGCCGTCCTTCCGACGGGTCTCCTTGACGGTGCGCACCACGACCGCGCGCGCGACGTCGCTCTTCTTCACCGTGCCGTTGGGCAGCGCGTCCTTGACCGCGACGATGACCGTATCGCCCAGTCCGGCGTAGCGCCGCCGCGTTCCGCCAAGCACGCGGATCACCAGGGCGCGTTTCGCTCCCGAGTTGTCCGCCACCTTGACCACTGATTCTTGCTGGATCATTGAGTGAGTTCTCCCTTACCGCGCGCGCTCGACGATCTCGACCACACGCCACCGCTTGTCCTTCGACAGCGGGCGGGTCTCCATGATCCGCACCCGGTCGCCGGTCTTGGCGCTGTTCTCCTCGTCGTGCGCCTTCAGGCGCTTCGTCCGCGTCACCATCTTGCCGTACAATGGGTGCGGAAAGCGCCGCTCGATCGCGACGACGACGGTCTTCTGCATTTTGTCGCTCACCACGAGCCCAAGGCGCGTCTTGCGCGCGTTGCGCTTGTCCTTGCTCTCGCCGGTGGCGTTCTCGGTGTTCATCATGTCGGCCATGTGCCTCTCGCTCCCTCTTACTTGGACGCCGCGCCGCGGACGCCAAGCTGGCGCTCACGCAGGACCGTCTTTAAGCGTGCAATGTCCTTGCGGATGTAGCGGAACCGCAGCGGCTGATCGATCGTCTCGGTCGCCGCGCGAAATTTCAACCGGAAGCGCTCCTCTTCGAGCTCACCGATCCGCTCTGTGATCTCCACATCCGACAGCTCGCGAATGTCTTCAGCTAGCATCGGTGTGCGCCTCCTCTCGCGTAATGAACTTCGTCTTGAGCCCGATCTTGGCCGCGGCCAGCGCCATCGCCTTCTCGGCCGTCGCGCGATCGATGCCCTCGAGCTCGAACATCACCCGGCCCGGCTTCACCACCGCGACCCATCCCTCGGGCGAGCCCTTGCCCTTGCCCATGCGGGTCTCGGCGGGCTTCTTCGTGATCGGCTTGTCGGGGAAGATGCGAATCCACACCTTGCCGCCGCGCTTGATGTGGCGCGTCAGCGCCACGCGCGCCGCTTCGATCTGCCGGTTCGACACCCAGCCCGGCTCGAGCGCCTGCAGCCCGTAGTGCCCGAACGACACCTCGGCACCACGCGTCGCCAGCCCTCTGGTGCGACCCTTGAACATCTTGCGGAACTTGACCCGCTTTGGACTCAGCATCTCTCAGGGTCTCCTTACGCGCCCGACGAGTACGTCGTGCCGCGACGATCTTCGACCTTCTCGCCCTTGAAGATCCAGACCTTCACACCGATGGTGCCGAAGGTGGTCTTGGCGGTCGACGTCGCATAGTCAATGTCCGCGCGCAGCGTATGCAGCGGCACGCGTCCCTCGTGGTAGCCTTCGACGCGCGCGATCTCCGCGCCGCCGAGCCGGCCGCCACACTTGATCTTGATGCCCTGCGCGCCCATCCGCATCGCGCTCTGCACCGCGCGCTTCATCGCGCGGCGGAAGCTGATGCGCTGCGCCA
>JBDUCG010000234.1:0-3554 GCA_040003565.1 Chloroflexota bacterium
CGTCGAGTTCCATCTGGCCGCCGGCGATCTCATCCGGCTGCTGCGCGCGAACGGCTTCGAGATACTCGACCTCATCGAGCTATACGCGCCGGAAGATGCGACGGAGCACGTCGAGTACTCGTATGTGCCGGTCGCCTGGGCGCGGCGCTGGCCGTCAGAGGAGATCTGGCGAGCGCGAAAGCGCGACTGACGGCTTCGCCGGTCCACTGCGTCGAGTGGCGAGCACGGAGCCGAACACGATCAGGATGAAACCGAGGACGATGCCGACCGTGAGCGGCTCGCCGAGGAACGCGACACCGAGGGCGAGCGCAACGGCGGGATTGACGTAGGTGATGACGGTGGCGCGCGCGGCACCGACTTCCGCGACGAGCGGGAAGAAGAGCAGGAACGCCAGCGCGGTGCATACGACGCCGAGGACCGCGACCGCGACGATCACCTGTACGGACGGCAATGCATGCGGCAGCTGCGCGATGCCGACGGGCGCATACGCCAGGAGCGTCAGCGTGAGCGAGGCCGCGACGACGCCGAACAGCGGAAGGCCCTGGAGCTTGCGCGAGATGATCAGCGCTCCGAGCGCGTAGCCCAGCGCGACGAGCGCGACCTCGCCGACGGCCGCGATGTCACCCGCGCCCACGTCCAGTCCCACGAGCGCGGCGACGCCGAGAAAGCCGAGTCCCAAGCCGGCGACGCGGCGCAGATCGAGCCGGTCGTCGCTGCCGGTCGCCCAGGCCAGCATCGCGCCGATCGACGGCACCAGCGCGATGAGGAGTCCCGACAGCGAGCTCGAGATGCGGCGCTCGGCGTCGGAGAGGAAGAACCACGGCGCGGCCACCTCGACGAACGTGTACGCCACGATCCATTTCCAATGCGGAAGGAGGCGGCGGAGGTCCTTTCGCGCGAAGGCGAGCGGAAGGAGGAGAGCCGCGCCGATCGCCGTGCGGAGGAACACGAGGCTCGCCGGCGTCAGCTCGCTGACCGCGATCTTGATGAAGAGATAGGGGATGCCCCAGATGAGGCCCATCGCTGCGAAGAGGATCCAGCCGCGTCGTGTCACCGTGTCACGCTAACGTGCAGAGCTGAGTGTTACCCCCGCTACAAAGCCCTCAGCGCAGCGTGCAGGTCTGCGATTCCGCGAGCAGCGACCCAACATTCGCGCTCACGAGGTAGTCGCCGTTCAGCGTGCCGGGTGGCGCGGTGAACGACGCGTTGAATGTGCCGTCCGCACCGGCGACGCCCGAGAGCGGCGTCGCGAGCAGTGAAGAGCGGATCGCGTAGCGCGACGACGGCGGCCACCCGTTGCCGCTGACTGACACCGGTGCGGTCACGCTGCCGCAGCTCACCGCGATCGTTGGTGCGTATACGCCGACCTGCGCGGTCGCCGTCTGCCGTCCATCGCTCGCGGTGAGGCGGTATGTCGTTCCGGCACTTGCGTCGAACGGGACCGTGATCGATGCCACGAAGTCACCGGCGGCGTCGGCGTTCGCCTGCACGAGCGGTCGTCCGTCCTCCCAGCTCAGCGTGACGAGCGCCGTGGACCATCCGTGTCCCGCGATGTTCATGAGGCTCCCCGGAGATGCGATCCCTCCGACGAGGGTCGGCACGTTCGGCGTGGGTGCCGGTGACGCGGTCGGGATCGGCGTGGGCGGGGGCGTCGGATCCGGGGTCGGTACGGGCGTCGATGTCGGACGCGGTGTTGGGGCGGCGGTCCGGACCGGCGGCGCCGTCGGTGCCGGCGTCGGCTCCGGCGTCGGCTCCGGCGCGGCGACCTCGGATGGCGTCGAGGATGGCGTGGGACTGGGCGCCGCGCTTGCGGTCGGGCTCGGCGGGGTGGCGGCTTGGCCCGACGGTGGCGGCGTCACGTCGAATCCGGCCGTGAAGCCGAAGCGGGGGAGCAACGCGAAGGTCGCCGCATCGGGACTGCCGCTGGCGACCGGTCGGGGCGACGCGGGCATGACCACAACGTGCGTCGGCGCGCGCTCGAGGCTCAGCTTGGTGAGACCGCTCGCGCGCAGCGCGCCGGCGGGACCGCTCTCGACCAGCAGCGTCGATCCGAACCTCGTACCGGCCGGACCACCGGCGCTGAGCGCATAGTTGAAGGACAGGCCACCCGCGCCGTCCAGGGCCGACGCCGTGACGACGAAGTCACCGCCTGGCGCGATCGACTCGATCACGAGCGAATACGTGCCGGCCTGGGCGTTGGCCACGTCGATGAGCTGCGGATCGATGCCGGGATCCGTGACGAGGCACCCCGGGATCTGCCGGACCAGCGTCGGACCAGCGGGAACGACGCCGCACGCGCGACCGAACGGATCGAGGACGACGAGATACGCCGGCGAATGCAGGGCGAAGCGCAGCGTGTTCTGCGCGCGCGGGCTGGGCGCGGGTGGGGAAGGAGTGGCGTTCGGTAGCACCGTCGTGAACGAGCCAGCCGGCACCGTCACGGTCTGACTCTGCGCGCTCACCTCGACGCTGCCGTCGGTGGTCGTGACCGTCGTCGCTCCGCTGCTCAGGACATCGGTGACGAATCCGGTGCCACGCACCGTCGCGGTGGTGGCGGGCGTCCGGAGCTCGAACTTCGAGCTCGGATGCAACAGCTTCTGGACGCTGGACCAGGTACGGCCGATCGACTGCTCGAGCTGGATCGTGACGGCGCCGTCGCCGCCGGCGGTCGCGCGAACGAGGGTGATGATCGTGCCCGGCTCGAGCTCGACCGTCGAGCCGTCGAGGAGCGTCACGACGGCGTGACCTGCATCACCGGTGCGCACGCGGTCGCCAGGGCTCAGCGCCTGTCCGTCGGAGGCCCGCGCAAACGCGCCGGCGCGCGCGACGTCAGCGGTGCCGTCGAGGATGCTCAGCAGCATGCTTGCGGCCGAGGCGCGCTGCTGCGTGAGGATGAGGGCCGCCGGGATGAGCACGCCGGCGGCGATGACCGCGGCGATCAGAACGCGGAACCGCACCGGAACCTCAGAGCTTTAGGCGGACCTCAGCGGGTCCTTGCGGGACGCCCGCGTCGCTCGAGGTTGGCGAAGCGGGCCGGCGAGCTCGACGTGCTCGAGACGCCGTCGAACATCGCGCCCTTCTGCATCGCAAGCGTCGGGCTCGAGATGTCGCCCTTGACCCGAGCCCCGGGCTGCAGCTCGACTGAGTCCTCCGCCGTGATGTTGCCGGTGATCTCGCCGCTCACGACGGCGGAGCCGCATTTGATGTCGGCTGCGATCTTGGCGTGCTCGCCGATGATCAGCAGGTCGTCCGTGCTGATGCTCCCCGTGAAGGTGCCATCGATCTTGACCGCGCCTTCGAAGCGAAGCTTGCCGTTGACCTGTGAGTCCACGCCGAAGAGGGCATTCAGCATCTGGTCAGTGAACGTCCCCTCGACCTCGACCGTGCCTTCGAACTGCAGCTTGCGGCTCCCGTCTGACTGCCGCACGAGCTCGTCCGAGCTGACCTGGGTGTTGAACATCTGATCGACCCCTTCTCGCGGATGGGCGCTCCTATGAGAAACGCGGCGGAGTCGGCGGCGCTATGGGCCGAACGGCTGTGAGCCTGCCGCAGAA
>JBDUCG010000030.1:0-11917 GCA_040003565.1 Chloroflexota bacterium
CGGGCGCTGCCCGATGTCCGCGACGGGCTCAAGCCGGTGCAGCGCCGGATCCTCTACACGATGCACGAGATGGGGCTGCGCGGCGACCGGCCGCTCCGAAAGTCCGCGGCGATCGTCGGCGACGTGATGGGGAAGTACCACCCGCACGGCGACGTGCCGATCTACGACGCGCTGGTGCGGCTCGCGCAGGATTTCGCGGCGCGCTATCCGCTGGTGCAGGGCCAGGGCAACTTCGGCTGCTTCTCGGGCGATACCAAGGTCGAGCTCTACAACGGTGAGCAGAAGACGCTCGCAGAGCTCGTGGACATGGCGCATCGCGGGGCACGCGTCGACGTCTTCACCGTCGACGCGCATCGGAACGTCCGGATCAAGCCGATGCGCGCACCACGCCTCGTACGCCGCAACGACCCCGTCGTGAAGGTGACCCTCGAGACCGGCGCGGAGATCGTGTGCACGCCGGACCACCGCTTCATGCTCCGCGACGGCACGTACCGTGAAGCCTCGCAGCTCAAGCCGAAGGATCAGCTCATGCCGTTCGCGCGCTCGTCGATCCCCGAGCGGCTCCATCGCACCGGCGCGTTCCCGATCCCGGCGAGCCTCGCGCAAAAGGTCGCGAAGGTCGAGCCCGCCGGAAAGGCGGACGTGTATGACCTGACGGTCGACGTGACGCAGAACTTCGCGCTCGCGGCGGGGATCTTCGTCCACAACTCGATCGACGACGACCCGCCAGCGCACATGCGCTACTGCGTGGCAGGCGAGACTCTCGTCCGAACCGCGGAGGGGACGCAGCGCGTTGCTGACGTGGTCGTTGACGCGAAGCCGGACTCGGACAACGACATCGCGCTGGATGTACTTGACCGCCGCGGCGAGGTCGTCTCCGCCAGCAAGCTCTTCCACTCCGGCACACATCCGACGCTGCGGCTTCGTACCCGCGAGGGATACGAACTGACCGGGACGAAGAACCATCCCGTGCTCGTCCTCCAGCCGATCGCCGGCGTCCCGATGCTCAGCTGGAAGCTGCTGGAGGAGGTCACGTCCGGTGACCGCGTCGCACTCCTGCGTAGGCCGAGTCCCAGCGCCTCGCCGCTCACCCCCCGCGAATTCGCTCTCGCCACCCTCGCCGGCGGCATGGTGTCCGAGGGTTGGGCCTCGCAGACACGCGCCGGCTTCAACAATCTGGATCGTGACTACTTCGCCGCAGTGACGACTGCCTACAGCGACATCGTTGGCGGGCGCCACTATGAATACGCGCGGACCATCAAGTCGGGAAGCCTCATCCACGAGCTCGACGTTCAGAACCTCACCGCGTTCCGCGCTGGTCCACTCGCAGAGATGATGGGGGTGCGTAGCGCGCAGAAGCACGTCCCCTCATTCGTGTGGACTTCATCGCCGGCGTTCAAGGCCGCATTCCTCCGTGCACTCTTCGAGGGCGACGGGTCGTCGTCGCTCCTAAGCCCCGTTGGCGGTCACGCCATCCAGGTGAGCTACTCGACCCGCAGCCAACGACTCGCGACGGAGGTCCAGCAGCTCCTGCTCGAGCTCGGCGTCGTGTGCAAGCAGTGCCACTACGACGACGGCGAGATCAAGCTCGTGATCACGAACCGCCGCGAGGCCCGTCGGTTCGCCTCGGCCGTCGGCTTTCATGGCGCGAAGCAGACGAAGCTCGATCGCGAGCTGGCGAAGATCCCGATGGCGAGCTCGGCGATGAGCGCGGATGCCGTTCCGTTCGTGGCTGCCTACATCCGCGGCGAACCGATGGCGCGCTGGACGGATCGCGAGTGGCTGCGAAAGCACAACATCGACCGCATCGAACGATGGGAGCGCGACGGCGACAAGATCCGGAAGCATCTCACCAACGATGAGGTGCGGCGCGTCGTCGAGCCTCTCGTAGACGGCAGCTACTACTACGCCACCGTCGAGAGCGTCGAAGATGCGGGCGCGCAGCCGGTCTACTCGCTGCGCGTCGACAGCGAGGACCACAGCTTCGTCACGAATGGATTCGTGAGCCACAACACAGAAGCGCGGCCAGCCGCGATCGCGAACGAGATGCTGGGCGATATCGACAAGGACACCGTCGACTGGGTCCCGAACTACGACAGCCGCCACATGCAGCCGTCGGTGCTGCCCGCGCGATTGCCGAACCTGCTGCTCAACGGCTCCACCGGCATCGCGGTCGGGATGGCGACGAACATACCGCCGCACAACCTGACCGAGGTCGCCCTGGCGACCAAGCGGCTCATCGACGACCCGGAGCTCACAACTGACGATCTTTGCAACACGATCCTGGGGCCCGACTTTCCCGGCGGCGGCCTCATCTACCGCTTCGAGGAAGAGAAGAACGTCGAGACGGGCAAGGCCGAGCGCATCGACGCCATCCGGCGCGCATACGCCAACGGCCGCGGTCGCATCCTGATGCGCGCGAAGGCGCACGTCGAGGACATGCGCGGCAACCGTCAGGCGATCGTCGTCAACGAGCTGCCCTACGCCGTGAACAAGGCGTCGCTCATCGAGAAGATCGCCGATCTGGTGCAGAACAAGAAGCTGGGGGGCATCAGCGACATCCGCGACGAGAGCGACCGCGACGGCATGCGCATCGTCATCGAGATCAAGCGCGATGACAGCGCCGACCGGGTGCTCAACAACCTGTACAAGCACACCGCCATGCAGTCGGCGTTCAACCTGAACATGCTCGCGCTGGTCGACCAGGAGCCGAAGACGCTCTCGCTCAAAGAGGTCCTCCAGCACCACATCGACTACCGCAAGATCGTCATCCGCCGCCGCACCCAGCACGACCTCACGAAGGCGAAGGAGCGCGCGCACATCCTCGAAGGCTTCAAGATCGCGCTCGATCACATCGACGAAGTCGTGAAGGCTATCCGCGCGAGCAAGACGCCGGAGACGGCGCTCGCAAGCCTCCGAGAGAAGTTCGGGCTCAGCGAGCTGCAGGCGCGGGCCATCCTGGAGATGCAGCTCCGCCGGCTCACGGGTCTCGAGCGCCAGAAGATCGACGAGGAATACCAGGTCACGATCAAGCTCATCGCCGAGCTCGAGGCGATCCTGGCGAGCCCGCGCCGCATCCTGGGGCTCATCAAGACGGACCTCGACGAGCTCACGGCGAAGTACGGCGACGAACGCCGCACGCTGATCGCGGACGACCTGCCGCGGCAGTTCACAGACGAACAGCTGGTGGCCGACGAAGACGTCGTGATCACGCTCTCGAGCCGCAACTACGCCAAGCGCATGCCGCTCTCGACGTATCGCGCGCAGCACCGGGGCGGTCGCGGCGTCATTGGCATGCAAACGCGCGACGAGGACGACGTCCAGCACCTCGTCGTCGCGCGCAATCACGACAAGCTCTACGTCTTCACCGACCGCGGCCGGGTGTTCGCGCTCAAGGTCTACGAGCTGCCCGACGCGAGCCGCACGGCGAAGGGCACGCCGATCCAGAACATCCTCGAGGCGATGCAGCAGGGCGAGCGCGTCTCCGCGCTGGTGGCGCTGCGCGATACAACGTCCGCGGAATTCCTGATGATGGCCACGCGTAAGGGGTTCGTGAAGAAGACCGCGCTGTCGGAGTACGCGACCGTCCGGCGCGCCGGGCTGATCGCGATCGCGCTCCGCAAGGGGGACGAGCTCGCGTGGGCGGCGGCGTGCGCGAAGGACGACCGGGTGATCCTGGCCACGCGCAAAGGCAAAAGCATCTCCTTCAAGGCATCGGACGCGCGGCCGATGGGTCGCTCGACGCAGGGCGTGACCGGCATCCGCATCAAGAAGGGCGATGAGGTCATCGGCATGGGCATCGCGCGTCAGCGCACCGAGGTCCTGTCGGTCACCGAGAACGGCTACGGAAAGCGCACATCCGTGGACGAGTTCCCGACCCAGGGCCGCGGCGGACAAGGTGTCATCCTCGCATCACTTGGGGCCAAGACGGGCGACGTCGCCGCGATGCAGATGGTCGACGAGGGCAGCCAGGAGATCCTGCTCATCTCGACGACCGGCGTGGTGATCCGCACGCCGCTGGACCAGATCCGCGTCCTCGGACGGCCGACGATGGGCGTGAAGGTCATGACCACCGGTGACGCCAAGATCGCGTCGATCGCCACCTTCACCACCACCCGGCCGACTCAGACGCAGCTTCCGGTGAAATAAGGCCCCGCTCGGCAGGCAGACTGGCGAGCTGGGGCCCTGTCAGTTGCGCGTACGAATTCGGTCGCAGCAGTACCAAGGAATGCCATTTGGCCGTTGTTTCGACGCATGCGGGCCGATATGGTCTCCGACAGAGGTGAGGAACGTGGCGCTGGCGGGCCGGTGGAACGGACAGGCAGGCGTCACGGGACCGCCGCATTGAGAGGGAAGGCAGCCGGTTGATCGCGCTCGACGATGTGAGCAAGCGCTACCCCAACGGCACCTTCGCGCTGCGCGACGTCGACCTCCGCGTCGACTCCGGCGACTTCATCTTCCTGGTCGGATCGTCCGGCGCCGGCAAGTCCACGCTGATCCGCCTTCTCATCCGCGAGGAGCTCGCGTCCACTGGTCGCGTCGTCGTCGACGGTGAGGATGTGGGACGCATGCCACGCTCGCGCGTACCGCGCCTCCGGCGGAAGGTCGGCGTCGTGTTCCAGGACTTCAAGCTGCTGCCGCGAAAGACGGTCGCCGAGAACGTCGCGTTCGCGCTCATCGTCACCGGCCACGAGGGACGACTCGTCCGCGAAGAGACCGAGCGCGCGCTCTCGCTGGTCGGCCTCACCGCACGGCAGGGTCACTACCCGAGCCAGCTCTCCGGCGGCGAGCAACAGCGCACCGCGATCGCGCGCGCGCTCGTGAACCGGCCGCGCATCCTCATCGCCGACGAGCCGACCGGCAACCTCGATCCCGTGACGAGCTGGGAGATCATCAAGCTGCTGACGCGCGTGAATGAGCTGGGCACGACGCTGGTCATGGCAACGCACAACGCGGAGATCGTCAACGCGCTCCGCCGACGTGTCGTCCACCTCGATCACGGCATGGTCGTGCGCGACGAGCGCGAAGGCCTGTACGCCGCATGAGGCGCCTCGGCTACGTCGTCAGCGCAGCGGGCCAGGGTTTCTGGCGCAATCCCGTGATGAGCCTGGCCTCGACATTCACGGTCACGCTGATGCTGCTGCTGTTCGCGTTCTTCCTCACCGCCGACCGCGGGCTGCAGGCCGCGGTGGGCGTGCTCGAGTCGAAGGTCGAGATCGCCCTGTTCATCGACGACAACGCCAAGGTCTCGGAAATCCTCTCTTTGAAGTCGCGCATCGAGGCCGACCCCGCGGTGGCGCGCGTCGACTACATCACCAAGGAGCAGGCGTTCCAGCGTCTGGAGGACATCGCGGCGCGTCGCAAAGACTTCGTGATCGCCACGATCGACGGCAATCCACTCCCGGCATCGCTCGAGGTCAAGCTATCGGACGCGCGCCAGGCGAAGCGTTTCACCGACGAGCTGCGGGCGGAGGTCGGCGGCGGCGTGGTCGCCGACGTCATCGACAATCCACAGGTCGTCGATCAGCTGCTCACGATCACGCGCGTGCTGTCGGTCGGCGGCATCGCGATCCTCGCGATGATGTTGTTCGTCGCGCTGTTCGTGATCGTGAACACGATCCGCATCGCCGTGCACGCGCGCCGCGACGAGATCGAGATCATGCAGCTCGTCGGCGCGTCCGACTGGTTCGTGCGCTGGCCGTTCATCCTCGAGGGCATGCTCGTCGGCGCCCTCGGTGCGGTCGTCGCGCTGTCGGTCGTCTTCGCGGCCTCGGGACCGGTGACCGGCGCGATGCTGGATTTCCTGGTGACCCTGCCGATCTCTCTCGGACCCGAATTCGCGTTCCAGCTCGCCGCGAGCGTGTTGGGCGTGGCGCTCCTCGTGGGCGCGGGAGGGGCGACGCTGTCCGTGCGCGCCCACCTCGCGAAGTGACACTGCGTCGCGTCTTGACCGCCAGCGTCCCGCGGTGGGACCATGCGCCTGTTATGGATGCTCCCCGGAAGGTCCGGGGAGGTGGGTGGAGGAAGAGCGGACTTCGCGCGACCGTCGTCGCGCTGGCAGCCCTCGCCCTTTTCATCGGACAGCAGATGCCCGCCGCTGCCGACGACCCGCTGCAGGAGGCACTTCGCCGCAAGGAGGCCCTCGAGCGCGCTGTCGCCGTGTCGCGCCAGAACGCCGAGCGCTACAAGGCGGCGGCGAGCCAGTTCCAGGCTGCGGTCGACTCGGCGAACTCCCGCATCTCCGACCTCGCGCAGAAGCAGGCGTCGGCGCAGAACGAAGCAGAGGCGCTCGGCTACCAGATCCAGATCGCCGAGGAGCAGCTCGCGCTCGTCGCCTATCAGCTCGACGAGACGAAGGCGCTCGCGGATTCGCTGAGCGCGCAGGCCGCCGAGGAACAGCGCCAGCTCGTGTCGCGCGAGGACCTGTACGCGAAGCACCTCGTCGTCACGTACCGGCAGGCGCTCATCAGCCCGCTGGAGATGCTCCTTTCGTCGCACACGCTCACCGAGTTCGCGAACCGCGTGCAGCAGATGATCCTCGTGAACCGCCAGGATCAGCAGCTCGCGAACGAGATCCGCGGCCTGCGTGCCGACACCGAGGCGAAGCTCAGCGACGCAGCCGGCAAGCAGAACGAGATCCTGGGCCTTCAGGAGCAGATCAGAACTCAGCGCGAGGGTCTCGCGGCCGACAAAGCGAAGTACGACCGGCTGATCGCGGAGATGCAGAACGCGATCGAGCAGACCGACGAAGCGCGCGCGAACGCCGCCGCCAACCGGCAGCAAGCCGTCGGCGCGCTGGGTCAGGCGAACCGCGAGACCGCCGACCTCAACCGCAAGCTCGAGCAGGCCGAAGCGCAGTACACGCAGCTCGCGTCGCAGCTCGCTTCGAAGAGCGGCCTCGGCGCATTCAACGGATCGAAGCTCGCGATGTGGCCGCTGGTCGGCCCGATCACCTCAGGCTTCGGCCCGCGGTGGGGCGGATTCCACAACGGCCTGGACATCGCGGCGCCGATGTACACGCCGATCCGCGCCGCGTCGTCGGGTCAGGTCGTCACCGTCGGCCGCCCGTACGTCGCGTACGGCGACACCGCGGTCGTCGTGATCATCGCCCACGGATACAACTTCTCGACCCTCTACGGCCACCTCGACGACAGCCGCTGGCCACCGGTCCGCGTCGGGCAGTTCGTCGCGGCCGGCACTGTCATTGGCTACGTCGGCATGACAGGCTGGACGACCGGCCCGCACTGCCACTTCATGACGATCGTGAACGGACAGGCAGTGAACCCGCGCCCATACCTCCCCTGATCGAGCAACTCTGCTTCGCGGCCTTTGGCGGGCATTTTCAATTGCGACGGGAGTCACATTGACGGCGCCTCGACGCCCGTGTGAGGATGGAGACGAAAGAAAGGAGGTGATGTGGAGTGGGTGATGCCTATGGGAAACCAAAGACCCAGGGGTGCTCACTTCGGCCTTTCGTAATGAAACCAACTGAGGTGATCGCGACCTAACCCGAGGTCTTTGGAGACCCAGTGACAGCGGCGGCAGTAATGCCGCCGCTGTTTCTTTTCTACCGCTCTGTACGCTCTCCGAATGCCAGATCGCAGATCGCCACCCGTGGCCGCGCCCGAAAAGAAGCCGCGGGATCTTCAGCTCGCGGAGAATCGCAAAGCCGCATTCGACTATGCCATCGAGGACCGCGTCGAAGCCGGCATCGCGCTCACCGGTACGGAGATCAAATCGCTGCGCGCCGGTCACGTGAACCTTCGCGACGGGTACGCGCGGATCGAGAAGGGGCAGGCGTGGCTCCGGGGCGTGCACATCGCGCCGTGGACCCACGCCGCGCACGACAACCACGATCCACTGCGACCGCGGAAGCTCCTCATGCACAAAGAGGAGATCGGCCAGCTGGCGGGCGCCGTGTCCCAGAAGGGCTACACGCTCGTCCCGCTACGCATGTATACGAAGCACGGACGCGCCAAGGTCGAGATCGGTCTCGCGCGCGGCAAGAAGCGCTATGAGAAGCGTCAGGTGATCAAGGAACGGGAGGCCGCCCGCGAGATGCAGGCGGCCACCCGTCGCAGGATCTAGTCGCCGAAGGCGGGTGCGCCCTCGCGGACCTCGTCGGTGCTCGGCCTCTCGCGGGCCTTGAGCGGAACTTCCTTGAGGAAGAGCGAGAACACCACCGCGACGCTGACGACGGCCGCGGCGATCAGGAAGACGTCGTGGAGCGAAAGTGCGAGCGCGGTGCGGATCGCCTCCAGGACCTGATCGAAGAGTGGCTGCACCTGTGCCGGCAGCGCGGCCTTTGTCGCCGCGATGCGCGCCGGGTCGAAGATGGCCTGCGCGCTCCCGCCACTGGGCAGGGCCGCGGTGACCTGGGGCGGAAGGTTCAGTGCGGCCACCTGGGTCTTGATCCGGTCCGGCAGCTGGTGCGAAACGATCGCCCCAAGGATGGCCACGCCCACGGTACCGCCGACATTCCGCCAGAACTGGATCTGGCTCGTCGCGACGCCGAGGTACTCGCGCGGGAGGGCGCTCTGGGTCGCGTTGATGTAGAGCGGCATCGAGACGCCGAGACCGATGCCGACCATGACCAGGTCGCGGACGACGTCGATCTCAGGCGTCCCAACAGTTACCAGCGAAAGGCCGTACAGACCGAGGACCATGACGATGAGACCGACGGTCCCGACGAAGCGGTAGCGGGTGATGCGGGTCATCAGCTGTCCGGTGACGATGCTGGCCGCGATGAGGCCCACCATCATCGGCGTCGCGAGCAGGCCCGAGTTCGTGGCTCCGATCCCAAGGACTCCCTGGTACACGAGGCCGATGTAGACGATCGCGCCGAACATGCCGAACGCGACGAAGAAGCCGGTGATCGCGGAGACCGCGAAGGTCACGTTCTTGAACATGACGAACGGCACGACGGGATGCGCGACCCGCTGCTCGACGAAGAAGAAGGCGACGGCCATGACCGAAGCGAAGCCGAGGAGGCCGAGTACCTCAGGCGAATTGAACTCGTGGTCGCGCGTGATGGAAAAGCCGATCAGAAGCGGCACGAGCGTCGCGGCGAGCAGGCCCGCGCCGAGGAAGTCGATGTCCCGCCAGGAGGCGTCGTGCTTGGTGCGCGGCATGGTGAGGAACACGACGACGACCGCGAGGATGCCCACCGGCACGTTCACGTAGAAGACCCAACGCCACCCGATGTTGTCCGTGAGATAACCGCCGAGCGTGGGGCCGACGACGGACGCGATGCCGAAGATGCCGCCGAAGACGCCTTGGATGCGCGCGCGGGTCCGCGGTGGGAACAGGTCGGCGAGGGAGGCGAACACGCTCGCGAAGAGCACGCCGCCGAACAGGCCCTGGATGCCGCGGAAGATGACGAGCTCGAACATGTCCTGCGCCTGGCCGCAGAGGGCCGAGGCGAGAACGAATCCGATCATGCCTGCAAGGAGGAAGGGCTTGCGGCCGAACAGGTCGCCGAGCTTGCCGGCGATCGGGGTCGTCGTTGTGGATGTGACCATGTAGGCCGTCGCGACCCACGCGAAGTACTCGAGTCCGTTGAGCTCGCCCACGATGCGCGGAAGAGCGGTCCCCACGATCGTCTGGTCGAGAGCTGCGAGGAACAGTGCGAGGCCGACCCCGATCGACGCGAGGATGCGGGCGGTGCGGTCCATCTCAGCGGGCATCTGCATTCTCCTTGTGAGTGATGCGGCGCACGCTGCGCCGCGATGATGAAGAGGCGGTGAACGAGCGGCGGAGAGTCGCCGAAGCGGACGAACGGTCCGCCGCGGCGAAGGCGGCATTCAGGTCCGCGAAGGTCGCGCGCAGACGGCGCCGCTGCGGCGCCGTGAGCTGTCCGAGCACCTCGGCGAGCGCCGACGACGCGGCGATCTCGTAGCGCTCGCAGATCCGGCGACCTTCGGCCGTCAGCGCGAGCACGACGGCGCGGCGATCGTCGGGATCGGTCTCGCGGCGCACCAGCCCCTCGTGAACGAGACCCTCGACGAGCTCGGTCACGGCACCGGCGCTCAGCTTCAGCTGCTGTGCAACAAGGCCGGCGCGCACCGATTTGTCACCGATGACCCACAGCAGCCGGCCACGCTCGGGTGAGGTCATCCCGCACTGCTGGGCGGCATGCCACGCAACGCGGCCGAAACGCGGCATCACCGCGAGGACAGCGCGCGCTAGAGAGAGGTCGTCGGTGGGTGTAATGTTCGTCACAGTTCCTTCGGTCACTGAATAGTTCGGAGACCGAAGTATCTCAGTCGCCGAAGGCTCCGTCAACGTCGGCGACCGTATCTCCGGTTACAGAGCGGGCTAGCCTCCGGCGGACTCCACGGCGGCCTGCTCGAGGTCGGCCGAGAAGAAGGTCTTGCCGCCGCACTGCGCGCACTTCGCCGGCGCCGCGGCACCGTGCGTGATCGTGCCGCATGACTCGCAGCGGAAATGATGCTGGCCGCCCGTGGCCGGGATGACGGCGGGCGACTGGGCGAGGAGCTGCCGGATCTTTCCAAGCTCGTGTGCCGCGGCGATGGGCTCGAAGCCGGCGCCCGATTGATCGGCTTCGATGAGCTTTTGCGTGAGGGCGTCGAGGCGGCGCATGGCTTCCTGCATCGTGACCTCCTTGGAACTGTTCTGGAGGATACCGTCTCACAGCGTCGCGTTGAACGCCGTTCTAGTGGAGCGTGGGCGAAAATGGTCGGACCGTGGCTTACCTTGTCTTCGTCGGCTGCTGCCTCATCTGGGGCAGCACGTTCCTCGCGATCCGCATCGGCAACGAGGCCGTGCCGCCGATCTGGGCAGCGACGCTGCGCCTCCTGCTCGCCGCGCCGCTCCTCGCGGGCCTCGTGCTGGCCACACGTCAGCGTTTTCCGCGCGGACCGGCACTCCGCGGCGCGGCCCTATTCGGCTTCTTCAACTTCGGCCTCAACCTGTCGCTCCTGTATTGGGGCGAGCGCGTGGTACCGAGCGGCATCGCCGCGGTCCTCTACGCGACGGTGCCGCTCTCGACGGCGCTCATCGCCGCCGCGCTCGGTGTCGAGCGACTCGTGCCGCGAAAGCTCGTCGCCGCGGTCGTGGCCATCGTCGGCGTCGGGATCATCTTCGCCGGCGAGCTGAAGCTCGACGTTCCCGTAGAAGGTCTGGTCGCGGTTTTCCTGGCCGCGACGGCAGCGTCGATCTCGAGCGTGTTCCTCAAGAAGACGCCGCAGCCATCGGCGATCGCCGCGAACGCCGTGGGCGCGGCCGTCGGTGCTGTCACGTGCGCCGTCATCAGCGTCGCGCTCGGCGAGGACCACGCGCTGCCGACCACGCTCGCGGCGTGGTGGCCGATCGTCTACCTCACCATCGCCGGCTCGCTCGGCGCATATGTCCTGTACACCTGGCTGGTCCAGCACTGGCCGGTCACCAACGCGAGCATGGTCGGCGTCGTCGTGCCGGTGCTGGCGGTGATCCTCGGCGCCGTCGCCAAAGGAGAGCAGCGTTCGCCGGAGTCCTACGTCGGCGCGGTCGTGGTGCTCGTCGCCGTCATCGTCGCCCTGCAGCCTTGGGGTGGCACTCGCTATGCGGGAAGTGCTGTGGTCGCCAAATAGGAGGAGGACCGCATGCGTATCGATCCAGGAGAGAAAGTCCGCACCAAGGACGGCCACCAGGCCGGGCACGTGAAGCACGCGATCTGGGATCGGGGCGGCAAGCAGATCAATGCCTTCGTCATCGCCACCGGCGGTCTGCTCGGTCACGACGTCATCGTCTCCCGGGAGCTGCTCGAGAGCGCACCGCGTGACGGAAGCCTGATCGTGCTCGACGTCGACAAGAAGGAGTTCGACGAGCTCGCGCGCTACGAGTCGAGCGACTACACGGCGCCGCCGAGCGATTGGCTCGCGCCGACCGTCACCGCCTTCCCTGCCGGCGGCCACCT
>JBDUCG010000235.1:0-3507 GCA_040003565.1 Chloroflexota bacterium
TGCCGCGCGGTGCGCGTCCGAGGATCACATACTCGCTCACCACCGTGCCGCTGCCGAGCTGGACGTTCGGCGCGACGACGGCGGTCGGATGGATCCGTACGCCGAGCGAGGTCACGCCCGCGCGGCCTCCGGCGCGGCGCGGTAGGACACGCGCGAGCCGCCGGACCGAAGGCTGCGCATGCCCGCCTCGAGCACGCGGACCACGCGCAGACCGGCCTCGCCGTCGCTGCGCGGCCTCGTGCCGTCGCGGATGCACTCGATGAAGTGGCGCATCTCGAGCTGCAGCGCTTCGGTGATCGGGACACGCGGACTGTTGATGTCACCCGCGCGGTAGGAGCGGCGCAGCTCGTCACTGTCGAGCAGCTCGACGCCGAAGTCGTAGACCTTGACGCGCTCGACGGCCTGCACGTCGTCGTACACGGCCATCTTCTTCGAGCCGACGACCGTCATGGTCCGCAGCTTCGACGGCGCGAGCCACGAGAGGTGCGCGTGCGCGATCGCGCCCGAGGGGAAGCCCATCGTGAGGAAGACGACGTCCTCGATCTCCGGCTGCACGTAGCAGGCGCCGATGCACTGCACCCACTCCGGCTCCTCGCCCAGCCAGTAGAGCGAGATGGAGACGTCATGCGGCCCGAGATCCCAGAGCACGTTGATGTCGAACTGGTGGAGGCCGAGGTTCACGCGCTGGCTGTCGACGTAGTTCACGCGGCCGAGCTCGCCCTTCTCGATGAGGTTGCGCACCGTCACGACCGCGGGGTTGTAGACGAACGTGTGGCCGACCATCAGCGTGCGCCCCGCCTTCTCGGCCGCGCGCACCATCGCGAGGCCGTCGACGCTCGTCGCGGCGAGCGGCTTCTCGACGAAGACGTGCTTCCCCGCCGCGAGCGCCTGCTCGACGAGCGTGCGGTGCGTGTTGACCGGTGTCGCGATGGCCACGGCGTCGATGTTCTTGTCGTCGAACAGCGTGGTGTGGTCGGTGGTGAGGCGCACCGCTGGGAAGCGCTTGTGGATGCCGTCGAGCCGTTCCTGCGAGAGGTCCGCGACCGCCACCGGCTCGGCGCCGGGGGCTTCGTTGAGATTGCGGATGAGGTTGGGACCCCAATATCCCGCGCCGATGACGGCGACGCGAAGCGGGTTCATTCGCGATGGATTCTAGAGGTGATGTCGAACGCATACTTCGACGGATGCGGATAGTGGATCGGCTCCGGCGGCCCGGGCCGGCATTCTCGTTCGAGTTCTTCCCACCGCGATCGCCCGAGGCGGTCGAGCGCCTGTACGCGACCGCCCGGGAGCTCAAAGCGCTCGATCCGACGTTCGTGTCGGTCACGTACGGCGCCGGTGGCAGCACGCGGGAGCTCACCGTCGATCTCGTCACGCGCATGAAGCACGACCTCGGTCTCGAGACGATGGCCCATCTCACCTGTGTCGGCCATACCAAAGAGGAGCTCGCCGAGGTGCTCGAGCGCCTTGCTGGGGGCGGCATCGAGAACGTGCTCTCGCTCCGCGGCGACCCGCCGAAGGGCGAGACGCGCTTCGTGCGCCCCGAGGGCGGCTTCGGGTACGCGCAGGAGCTGACGCGCTTCATCAAGTCGCGCTTCGCGTTCTGCGTCGGGGGCGCGGCCTATCCGGAGAAGCACCTCGACGCGCCGGACCTGGACACCGATCTGGAGCACCTGAGGGAGAAGGTCGACAGCGGCGCGGAGTTCCTGATCACACAGCTCTTTTTCGATCCCGACGACTACTTCGCGTTCGTCGAGCGGGCGCGGAAGGTCGGGATCGGCGTCCCGATAATCCCCGGGCTCATGCCGGTCACCAATGTCGCGCAGATCCACCGCTTCACCTCGATGTGCGGCGCGCGGGTGCCCGAGTCGCTGCGAGATCTGCTCGACCGCGCGAAGGATGACGAGCAGTCGGTGATCGCGATCGGAGTGGAGTGGGCTTCGGATCAGGCGCGACGCCTGCTCGACGGTGGCGCGCCGGGCATCCACTTCTACACGCTCAATCGCTCGCACTCATCTCAGATGGTCGTGCAGAATCTCGGTGCGAGGTCGTGAGCAACGCGAGGCCGCACGCGACGATCCCGCCCACGTACGCGTAATACGGCTGCGTCGTCCACTTCGCGAAGAGCAGCGCGACCATCACGATGCCTGCGCCGGCCAGGAGCGCAGCGCCAAGCGTCGGTGGGCGCCAACGGAACGACGCGACGATGACGAGCGCGAGCGTGCCGAAGAGCTCGACGGCCGTGAACAGCGGGACGAGCATCTCCGGATCGCCGTACCGCTTCAGCGTGTTGAGGAGGTTGGTCCCCCAGATCTCCTGATGGAACGTCAGCACGGCGGCCTGCGCGCCCAGGAACGCACCGGGATCGCGCACGAAGAACGGCAGCACGAACGCCGCGGCGACGCCGAGCGACACCAGCGCGTAGCGGCGCCAGGGCAGGCCCTGCGTCGCGATCCAGCGGATGACGATCGGCAGCAGCAGCACCGAGAACTGCTTGAAGGCGATGGCCCAACCAAACAGGACGGCCGACACGAGAAGAGCAATGTCGTACGAGCGCGCGGAAAGGGCAGCGCTTCGCGGCGCGTGTCCGGGGGCCGTCGCGCCGGGACCCGTCGCGAACACCAGCGCGACGCACGCGAACACGACGAGCGCCGATGCGGACACGTCGTTCGAACCGTCGATCGCGCGGAAGCCGGCGATGCCCCACGCGGCGTAGAGCATCGCCGGGAGCGAGACCGCCTCGAAGCCGAGACGAAGTCCAGCGATCACGAGCGCGGTCACGATGAGCACGCCGGCCCATGAGTCGACGCGGGTGATGTCACCGAGCAGCCACTGCGGGAGCGCGTACCACGCGAGCTCGCCGGGCGGGTAGACGAATGGCGAGCCCGGGGGCACGGTGCTCTGAAGAAAGGAGGAGTACGGGTTGCCGCCCTGCGACACGATCGACAGCGCCTCGCTCGTGGCCCGCAGCACGTCGCTGCCGTCGAGCAACGGCTCGCGCCGCAGGCGCTCGGAGATCGCGACGAGGATCGCGAGATAGCCGGTGAAGCCCGCGGCCAGCCACGACGCACGCAGCGCGAGCCACCCCAGCGCGATGGCGACGACGAGGATGAGGACGCGCTCGACCTGCGGCTCGTTGACGTCGATGCCCTCGACCGCCCAAAAGAGCGCGACCGCGAGGGCCGCGAGGGTCAGCGTGCTCGGGCTATTGGCCGGTCGCGGCACGGAGCCTTGCGAGGTCGTCCTGCAGCAGGGAGATGAGGCGCGCGTACTCGGCGAAGTCGCCGTTCTTGAGCGCTGTCTGGGCCTGGTCGTAGTGATCGGACGCCTGCTTGACCAGCTGCGCGACCGTCGGTGACGCGCCGGGCGAGGCCGTCGGAGCGCCGGACGGGCGCGGGGTGGCGCTCGGACCGGGCGTGGACGTCGGTGTGGGCGTCGGCGTCGGCGTGGGGGTCGTGGTGGTGAACAGCGCGTCGAGCGCCTTCTGGAACGTCTCGGCCATGACGA
>JBDUCG010000236.1:0-3503 GCA_040003565.1 Chloroflexota bacterium
AGGTCGAGCCGCAGGCAATGGAGGGCGAGATCGGCCCGCAGTGCGTTGGTCGCGGTCCAGCCGAGGTCCTCGCCGACGTACTGCGACCACGCGGCGAGGAGCTGCGTCGCCAGGGCCACGCCGACGAACGCCAGTGCGATCAGCGAGAGCGACTCGAGGGCCGCGCCGCCGATCGCGTTGTCGATGAACGCGCGCAGCAGCTGCGGACCGACCAGCTGCAGGCCGATGCTCGCGAGGAGCAGCACGCCGAGCAGCGCCGTGCCGCGCCACTGCGGCGCGACGTAACGGCGGAAGAGATCGATGTAGGGATTGCCGGGGCGCATCGTCGGCAGTCTCTCACGGTGCTGAATCCAGACATCGCAAACTGCGTTACGTGCCGGCCCCCTGCACCTGCAGGGAGAAGCAAGTGATCTCCTTGCACGTAGCGCCGAAGACCAGCAGCCCCCACGCTAAGCCGCATGGATAACTCCAAGGCGGCGCGTGTTTCGAGCCGGGCACCCCGCATGGTTTCGCTCAGCCTGGCCGGTGTCGTCCTCTGTCTCGCCGGATTCTCGATCTTTGCGGCCTACACGACACAGATGCATGTCGATGAGGCGCGGCAGATCGCGACATTGCAAGAGAGCTACTCGAAAGCAAATGCGGCGCTCCTCGAGGACGAATCGGCTCAGTTGGAAGCCCTCGTTTTTCCTTCCGCTGAGCGCATTGCGGCACAGGACCAGGCCCACGAGAACGTTGCCGCGGCCCTGCGCGAGATCGCGGCACGAGGCGGTCAGGGGGAGGCCCAGCTCGTGAACGATCTCCTGAGGCTTCACGAGCAGTATCGCGACGTCTACGCCGTCTTGGCCACAGCGGCAGCCGCCGGCGACCAAGTCGAGGTGCGTCGCCAGGACGGCGTCGCGGACGGGATCTTCCACATCATGCGCAATCGGCTCGCGTTGGCGACGGAACAGGGGCAAGTCGAGGTCGACTCCTCGTTCGCGGCACTTCACGAAAGAACGCGCTGGCTGCTGATCCTCGCCCCGGTCGTCTTCGCGATCGGCTTCGCCCTCCTGCTCGGCCTATGGCGGATGCTGGAGCGGCACAACCGCTCCACGCGTGCGATCTACGCCGAGATCGAGCAGCTCAGCAAGCTGCGCGGCGAATTCGTGTCGGTCGTGAGCCACGAGTTCCGCACGCCGCTCACCGGTATCCAGGGCTTCAGCGAGATGATGCGCGACGAGGACCTCACGCTCCCCGAGATGCGCGAATACGCGGGTGACATCCACAAAGATGCGCTTCGTCTTGCGCGCCTCATCAGCGACATGCTCGACCTTGACCGGTTTGAGTCCGGCCTCACGACGGCAGGCCACTTCCCGGTTGACCTGAACCGCATCCTCACCGACGCGGCGGTCCAGTTCAGGCTGAGCGCCGCGAGCCATCCGATCGTCCTCGAGCTCGACGAGCGCGTGCCGACGCTGATCGGGGACCCAGACCGTATGACCCAGGTCGTCACCAACCTCCTGAGCAATGCCATCAAGTACTCGCCGAGCGGTGGCGCCGTCGAGCTGCGGACGACGAGCGACAAGGCAGCGGTCACGCTGACGGTCCGCGATCACGGGATCGGAATACCGACCGAGCAGCTGGAGAAGATCTTCGAGCGCTACTCCCGCATCGAGACGAAGGCGACCCAGAGCATCAAGGGCACGGGTCTCGGACTGCCGATCGTGCGCCAGATCGTGAACCTCTACGAAGGCAAGGTCTGGGCCACCAGCGAGCCGGGAGCCGGCTCGGTGTTCCACGTGCGGTTCCCGCTGCCGGCGGATTCGGTCGCGCCGACCGTCGGACAGCCTCGGCTTCGCGCCAGGGCGGCGTAAGGGTGGCACGCATCGTCTTCTGCGAGGACGAGGAGCAGATCAGAAAGGTGATCGAAGTCTCGATGCGGGCGACCGCCCATACGATCGAGCTCGCCGTGAACGGACGATTGGGCCTTGCCGCGATCGAGCGGTTGCCGCCCGATCTCATCGTGACCGATCTCGTGATGCCGGAGATGGACGGGCTCGCGCTCGCGGAGGCGGTTCGCGCCCGGCCGGCGCTACGCCAAATCCCGATCCTGTTCATCACGGCGTCGCTTCAGCGCGGCGTGGTCCTGCAGCTCGGCGCGCACGGCTCGGCCGCGTATCTCGCGAAACCGTTCAGCCCGCGCGGGCTGCGAGAGAAGATCGACGAGCTCATCGCCGGTCTGCCGCAAGCCGACCCGCTCGCGGCGACCGCGTAGCGCCTAGCGGCGCTTCTTCAGCAGCTCGACCTCGAACACGAGCGTCGCATTCGGCGGGATCACACCGCCCGCGCCCTGGGCGCCGTAGCCGAGATCGGGCGGGATGGTGAGTCGCCTCGTCTCGCCGACCTTCATCCCGAGCAGACCCTCCTCCCATCCGGCGATGACGCGTCGCTGTCCGAGCGTCACGTCGAACGGCTCGGCGCGGTCGCGGCTCGAGTCGAACTTCTTTCCGCCGACAAGCGTGCCGGTGTAGTGGACGGTCACGGTGTCGCCGATGCGCGCCTCGTCGCCGGTGCCGGGCCTCAGCGTCTCGATCTGTACTGGCATGGACCGACTCTACGGCACGCTTCCGCGTGTACGGCCATACCGGAGGGCGCTCCTTGGCCTCGCTCGGTCAGCCACCGACCGATCGGGCGCAACGCTCGGTCTGCCAGGTTTGAGCATCGGAAGGAATAGGATGAGCACGCTCATGACGCTGTCGCATTGCGACGCGTAGTCCCGGTCTGCAGCGTGGCATGTGCAGCGCATAGGGGGTCCGAGTGACCCGCGAGACCGTGTCCGAGCTTCCATTGCGGGAAAGGTCCAGGGTGCAGACCGTGCGTCAGACGCAGCTAGGCATCGCCAACCTGAGGGTCGATGTGCCGTCGCACATCTGCCTCTTCTACAAGGACGACACGGAGCTCCGCGAGCGGCTTAGCTTCCTGACCGCCGCCCTGAACGACCCCACGCAGGTCGCGGTGTTGTTCGGGAACAAGGCGCGACTCGAGGAGATCCTTGGCTACATTGCCGACGACCTGGGCCGCGACACAGGCGCCGACGTCGCAGCCGCGCGGATCGTACTGGTGCATGGCACACCAGACCCCGATGCCCTCTTGAGCGGGATCGCGACGGCTCTCGACGACGCAGTGGCGCGCGGCGCGAAGCTCATCCGCTTCCTCGGCTTCATCGGCTGGGGCGACCTCGACTGGCCACCGGACGAAGACCTCATGACATTCGAAGCGAAGGTCACGGAGGCAGTGAAGAGTTACCCCGCGGTCGTCGTCTGCACGTACAACGTGGACAAGCTGCCCGGTCCCATACTGATCTTTGCGGGGATCGAGACCCACCCGCTGACGATCGTTGGAACGACACTTGCCAGGAACCCGCACTTCGTGCCGTTCGCCGAATACATCGAGCGCCGGTCGCGATCGAAAACGCCGGAGGAGCGTGACACCGCGCTGCGAGGCGTTACGGTCGGCCCGCTCGA
>JBDUCG010000237.1:0-3500 GCA_040003565.1 Chloroflexota bacterium
GGGACCTCGGCGTAGATGGTCCGCGACACCAGACCCGCGGCCTCGAGCTCGCGCAGACGCGCGGTGACCATCTTCGGATTCGCACGGACAAGCGAGCGCTCTATTTCGGTGAAGCGCCGCGGGCCTCTGAGGAGATCGCGCACGATGAGCAGCGTCCACTTGTGCCCGACGATAGCCAATGCGTTCGCAAGCTCATCCATATCTTGCTTACTTTATTGGTCTCTGCTTGCTTTTTGCAAGTATCGCGAGTACGGTGAATTGCAGAAAGAAGGGCATCTATGACACTCACACAAGACAGACCGATCGTCGCTGACCCCACGAAGAACAGCGCCACGATCAAGCAATGGGTCGCCTCCATGGTCAAGGGCGAGCTCGACCACGCACCGTACGCCGAGGACGCCGAGACGTCCGACCCGAGCGGCAAGTACAAGGGCAAGACGCAGATCCTCCAGTCATTCAAGGTCTGGAAGACAGCGTTCCCTCTGGGCACCGCCGAAGTGACGAACCAGATCGCACAGGGCGACCAGGTCGCTTCCGAGGTCGTCTACAAGGCGACCCACACCGGCCCGCTCGTCTCATCGACGGGAACGGTCCCCGCGACCAACAAGCCCATCGTGCTCAAGACCATGCTGATCAGCTCGTTCCGTAACGGCCTGATCCAGCGCGAGCGCACCTACTTCGACCAGGCCGACCTGATGCGCCAGCTCGGCATCACCACGCTCCCGAAGGTCTAGATCTAGCGCAGCCTTACGCGCGAACGAAAGGAGCACCCATTCCGGGTGCTCCTTTCTTGTTGTGCGATCTCCTCCTGAGGGATCAGGATCCGTACGGCGCGACCGGAAGCGAGAAAGCGAAAACGCTTCCAGCGCTCGAGCTCTCCTCCAGCCAAACGTCCCCGCCGTGGCGCTCCGCGAGCCGCTTGCTGATGTGGAGGCCGAGCCCGGTGCCCGGGAGATCGCGTGTCCGCGAGCTCCGGTAGAAGGGACTGAACAGCATCCCCCGCTCGCCTTCCGGAACTCCGACGCCGTGGTCGGCGATGCGGACCTGCGCGTCCGGGCCTTCGACGGTGACGGCGACCTCGATCGGATCCCCGGAGCCGCTGTACTTGATGGCATTGCTCAGCAGGTTGTCGAGGATCTGCGCGATCCGGCCCGCGTCGCCGCGCACGCGGACCGCTCCGGCCGGCCGCTCCACTGTGATGCGCGGCGATTCTCCGTACTCATGCCGGGCGACCGCCTCATCGACCGCGCTCGCCAGATCGAATGCGGCGACTTTGAGGCTGAGCCCGTTCGAAGCGAGCCTCGCCTGGTCGAGCAGATCGGTGATGAGCTGCGCCATCCGGTCCGCCTGCGCGATCGCGGTGTCGATCGCTTTGCGCTCCTTCTCCGGGTCTAGACCGATATGTCGCCGCGCGAACTGCACCTGCCCGCGGATGACCGTGAGAGGCGCGCGCAACTCGTGGACGACCATGCCGAAAAGGTCGGTCTCCGGCCAATCGGTGGTGAGCTGGCCGACGTCGGGAAAGACGCTGATCGCTTCGTCGGCCGGATCCTCGATCCGGGTCGCGGGCCCTGTCGCAAGCGATGTCGCCCCCTCGACAGCGTGCTTCACCGAGGCGAGGAACTCCTCGACGATGAACGGCTTGCTCACGATCCCGGCGAACGCGGCCGCGCGGCTGCGTTGCGATCGGCCGGCGCCGGCCTCGGCGAGCGCGGCACCATCGGCGGTGAACATGAGGACGGGCAGGTTCGGATACGCACTTCGGATCGCGGCTGCGTCCTTCCAGGTGCGGCTCTCGCCGGTGAGCGCGACCTCGCCGTCAAGGATCACGCAGCGCGGCTTCCACTCGTCGACAGCTGCGCCGATCAGCGAGTGATCGGCGATGTTGACCGGGCGATAGCCAGCTCCAGTGAGCAGCCCACCGACGAACGCGCCCAGGGCAACGTCGTCCTCCACGACAAGAACGTTCGGTGTATCCATGGCTCCTCCGCGACTCCGTCCCCCCGGAGCATGTTCACCGTCGCAGAGGAGTCCCGCCGCCGCATGACGATTTCGTAACGTCGCGTCGCTGTACCGCCTGGCTGGTGGGGATAGCGGAGCTAAACTTCGGTCTTAGGCTCCGTCGGCGTCGGAACGAAGCGGTAACCACTCCCCGGCACGGTCTCGATGTATCGGGGCTTGTGCCAGTCGTTCTGAAGCTTCGCGCGCAGCGCACGCACGTGCCGGTCGACGACATTGCTCTCGATCACGAAGTCGGTGCCCCAGAGCGCGTCCAGGATCTGCTCGCGCGTGAGCACGGTCCCCGCGTTCGCCGCCAAGAGATACAGGAGTGCCTGCTCCAGAGACGTGAGGTGCAGCTCGTGCTCGCCGGCAAGGACTTTTCGGTTCAGCACGTCGATCTCCAGGTCGCCGATGCGGAGGCGCGGCACGAGCTCCCCTACTTTTCCAAGGGCGCGGCGGACCACCGCCCGCGAGCGCGCGACGAGATCGTCCGGAACGAAGGGAACGCCGATGTAGTCGTCGGCTCCGCGCTCGAACGCGTCGAGCTTCCCGCGGAGGTCACTGCGCCGCGTGAGCGCGATGACGCCAATGGGTCCGCCGGCCCGGGCTTCGTCGATGAGCTGGATCCCCGCACCTGCCTCGAGGTCGATGTCGAGGAGAAGGAGATGCGGCTTCCAGTCACGGATCGCGGCGCGGGCGCCGTCGACCGTGTCCTCGGTCCGCCGCAGGTAGCTTCCGTGCCGGAGGGTGAGGTCGATCGTGTTCGCCAGCGCCTGATCCTCGATGACCAGGAGCACGCGGACAGCGCGTTCGGCGTCCTTAAGGCCGCCTCGCGTTTCGGGCTTCGATGCCACCCCACCATTGTCCTCTGGTCCGCAATGCCTGACCTGAAATCCGCTTCCTCTGCACGGCAGGTCCAAGAGCGCAGCGTCGCGCACCGGGGCGACAGCCTGCGCCCGCTTGCTGAATGGAGCCGAGGCCACGTTTGCCGAGCGGGGCTACAGCGCCGCAACGGTCCACGACATCTGCGCGCGCGCTGGCGTCGGGATAGGCAGTTTCTACGCCCATTTCGGGCACAAATCCGAGCTCCTGCAGCGGGTCATGATCGAGCGCGCAACGGTGCTGACGCGGATCATCAGCGCGCGAGACCTCGGGATCCGGACGCCCTCAGGACGGGGCTCGCAAGGGCCGTCGACGATCCGCGAACGGTGGGCCTGTGGCGCGCGTGGCACGAAGCCGTCCTGCGGGACGATCGCATCGCCCGCCTCCGGGCCAAGTGGCGCAGCGAGGTTCGCGATGAGCTCACGGCCATCATCGAGGCGGCTCGCGCACTGCGCCGGTGGCGCGCCCAGCGATCGAGCCGCAGGTTGTCGCAAGGGGGACGCTCCGGACCTGGCGACGGCGACAGGGCTCATCAGTCAGCTCGTGTTCGGTCCTGACCCGGAGGGCGTCGCCTAGGGCGAGCTTTCGTAGATGCGGACGCCGAGAGAGCGGCCGAG
>JBDUCG010000031.1:0-11779 GCA_040003565.1 Chloroflexota bacterium
CGGGCGTCCCGGTAGGCGCGCTCGATCCAGAGCTCGCGCATGTAGCCCATGCCGCCGTGGATCTGCACCGCCGCGTCCGCGACGCGACCGAGCATCTCGGTGGCGAAGAGCTTGGCCATCGCCGCGCGATCGGTGATGCGCTCCCCGCGGTCGGCGCGCGACGCGGCGTCGTAGACCATCAGGCGCGCCGCGTGGATCTCGATCGCGGCGTCGGCGAGCATCCACTGGATCGCCTGGTTCGCGCCGATCGGCTTGCCGAACTGCACGCGCGTCTTCGCCTGCTCGACGCAGGCCTCGAGCAGACGCTGCGCCGCACCGACGGAATGCGCGGCCAGGCCGAGCCGGCCGAAGTCGAGCGTGCGCAGCGCGATCTTGAAGCCGTCGCCTTCCGCGCCCACCCGCTGCGACGCCTCCACGCGCAGGCCACTCAAGTAGAGCTGCGCGGTGGTGGATCCGTGCAGACCCATCTTCTCGTCGTTCGGTCCGATCTCGAGTCCCTTCGCGCCGCGCTCGACGACGAAGGCGGTGATGCCCTTGGATCCACTGGAGGCATCCGCGGTCGTGAAGATCACGAACACGTCCGCGATGGGCGCGTTGGTGATGAACGTCTTCGCGCCATCGATCACGTATGCGTCGCCGTCGCGGCGCGCCGCGGTCTTCAGGCTGCCGGCGTCGCTACCCGCGCCGGGCTCGGACAGCGCGTATGCGCCGACCTTCCGGCCGCTGAACAGGTCGGGCAGGTAGCGCCGTCGCACGTCGTCGGGTCCGCCGACCGAGATCGCGGTGCCGCACAGGCCCGCCGAGCCGCCGACGATGTTCCACAGCGACGCGTTGACCCGCGCGAGCTGCTCGACCGCGACGCAGTACCCCAGCTTCCCAAAGCCCTGGCCGCCCAGCGCCTCGTCATGGCCGATGCCGAACAGACCCGCCTCGCCCATCTTCAGGATCAGGTCGCGCGGGATGTCGTCGCGCTCCTCGATCTCCTTCGCGCACGGTGCGAGGACATCGTCGACGAAGCCGCGGACGGTCCGCTGCAGCAGCCGGATGTCCTCGGGGAGCTCGGCGTCCATCTAGGTGCGCCGCGCGTATGCGGAGCGCGCGTCCGCGGCGTCCTTCGCGCTTTCGAGCGTCGCACGAAGATCCTCCGGGATGCGCGTGGCGCGGAGCGTCGAGCGGTCGATCACCACCTGCACCGTCGTCATCTCGGCGCAATGCACTCCGTCGGCGCGATCGACCGCGTACTCGAAGGCCCACGACGAATGGCGTATCTCGCCGACGCGGACCTTGATGTCGAACTCCTCGTCGAACCGGAGCGGAGCGCGGTAGCGCACGCTCGCTTCGCCGATCGTGAAGTCCAAGCCCTTCGCCGCCATATCGCTGTACGGCAGGCCCAGCTCCCGGAGATACGCCACCCGTCCGACCTCCGCGTAGAGCAGATAGTTCGCGTAGTACACGACGTTCTGCATGTCCGTTTCGCCAAAACGTACGCGCTGCCGGTACTGAAAGGGGAATGCCTGCACGCTCGGCAGGTTAGCCGCTTGGCACGGTCCCTGCTGCCCTCCGAGGGCATGACAAGCACACAACACGACGACCATCCCACCGAACGCGTCGAACGTGTCGAGCGATACGAGCAGGTCCGCGAGCGACCAATGGCAGTCCCGGCGGCGTCGAACGTCAACGTCGGGTCGCGCACACCGACCACGATCTGGACGGCCACGAACGTCGTGACGCTCGTGTTCACCGTCCTCGAGGTATTGCTGCTGCTCCGCTTCGTCTTCAAGCTGACCGGCGCGAATTCCAACCAGCCGCTCATCGCCGCGCTGTACGGCGCCACCGAGCCGCTGGTGCGCCCGTTCCAGGGCATCTTCCCCGAGCCGCAGGGCCCGCCCGTCCTCGACATCGCGGCGCTCCTTTCGATCACGTTCCTGTTCCTCGTCGCGCTCCTCATCGTCGCGCTCGTTCGCGCCATCACGGATCCCAAGCGCGTCTAACACGGGTCGCGCGCGGCGTCAGCCTTCGCGGATGACGTCGCGCGCGACATCCCGCGCATGGCGCGAAATGGAGAACAGGAAGCGGCCGCGCACAACGTGAAGCCGGTCGAGCGGTGTTCGCCCGTGACGGCCGATCGGGATCAGACCTTCTCTCTTTGGCGCGTCGACCCACGAGTGATCGGCGCGAAACCCGGTGCCCCAGATCACCGTCCGCGCCGCAGCGACGCTGCCATCCGCGAACTGCACCGTCGTCTCGCCGGCGTCGACCGCGCGTGGAGCGAGACGGAGGCCATGGTCCGCTGCGGCGCGATCGAGATCCGCCTCGAGGTAGCCGCCGGCGCGTAGCGGCCACGGCAGCCACGGGACGTAGGCGGTGCGCTCGTGGAACACGCGGTCGCGGAGGAGCGCGAGCTTCCACCAGGTCGGGGAGCGAAAGCGCTTCGGCGGCAGCGGCTTGCGCGTTCCGATCGCGATCGTCGTCGGCCGCTCGCCTGCGACGTCGACCGCGATCTCGCCACCGGAGTTCGCGGAGCCGACCACGACGACAGGCCCCTGCGGGAGATCGCGCGCCCTGCGGTACTGGCTGCTGTGGAGCTGGAACACCGAGGGACCAAGACGTCCCGCGAACTCGGGGATACGCGGCGAGGCGAGCTGGCCGCTCGCGATCACGACCGCGCGCGCGCGGATGACGTCGGCCCCGACGGTCGCTTCGAAGACCTCGCCGTTCCGGGCGAGAGCGCGCACGCCCGCACCCAGGCGCACCGGGAACCGCATCTCGGCCGCGTACCGCTCCTGGTAGTCGGCGACCTCCTCCTTGTTCGGGAACGGATCGGTGCCGGTCGGGAACGGCGCCTCTGGAAGCACGTCGAGATCGCGCGGGGTGAAGAGGCGCAGCGAATCCCAGCGCGTGCGCCACGCGTCACCGATGCGGGGATGCGCGTCGACAAGGAGCACCTCGCGCCCGGCACGCATGAGGTCGTGCGCGACGGCCAGACCGCCGTGTCCGGCGCCGACGATGAGCACGTCCGTGTCGGTGGACGCCTTCAGCGCTTCTCCCCAGGGTCGATCAGCCAGTCGAGATGCAGCCAGAGGATGCGCGAGTAACGAAAGATGAAGGGCACCAGCACGAGATACGCCGTGTTCCCGATGATCAGAGCGACGACGACATCGAGACCGCCGATCTTGATCAGCGCGATGACCATCGCGGCGAGGATCGGCACGGCGAGCGCGTAGCTCACGACCATCGCGCCCGCGAAGTACCCGGACTCGCGATCGAACACGAAGCCACACACCGGGCACTCGACGTTCATCGTGATGAAGCCACGCCACACCCGGCCGGAGAGACAGCGCGGACACCGCAGAAGCAGGATCGCGGCGAGCCGGCGCACTAGAAGTACCCGAGCACGACCGCGGCGATGATGATCGAAACAGCGGCGCCGACGATGATGATGAGCGGCACGAGATAGAAGAGGACGAGCGCGACGACGAGGATCCGCGTCGCGCGACCCTGGTCGACCGCGTAGTAGGCACGCACGCCGCGGTAGGCGATGACGCCAAGCCACACCAGGCACGCGAGACCGATGAGCTGCGCGATCTGTGCCCCGACGGTCGCGCCGGAGCCGAAGACCAGCGTCGCCACGTTGGCGGGGATGAGCGTGAGCGCCGCGGCGTAGCCGAAGAACACCAGCAGCGGTAGATACGGACGCCGGATGCCCGAGAGCCGCGCCGAGGCCTGGACGGCGCTCGAGCCGAGGAGCCACACGAAGAGGGGCGTGACCGCCGTCGCGACCAGGACCGCGTCGAAGGAGCGCTGCACGAGATAGATCACGACCGCGGTGCGCTCCGTGCCGAGGGCCTGCAGCATCGCGGTGACGAGCGGGTGGCGCGTCGCGCCGAGGAACAGGTCGTCGACGAACGTCTCGCTGGAGATCCGGACGGCGCCGAGGCCTGACACGAGCGTGGCCGCGAGCACGAGCAGCACCGCGGAGAGCAGCCGGCCGCGCGCGAGGACGATCGGCGCGCCGACGCTCGGAGAGCGCGCGAGCGCGAGGATCGGCTCCTGGCTTAGGTCCACGCCGCACCGATCGTGGTCAGCGGCCGTGGCTCATGCCCAAGCAGCATCGATCGCTCCGGTCACGGCGGCATCGACCGCCCTGTCGACCTGCGCGCGCTCGTCACCGGTCCACTCCGGCGGATCCGCGTCGTGAAGCTCGGCGGGGATCGACGCGCCGAGCATGATCAGGAATTCCATCGACCACACGCGGCGCACGGCGTCGAGCGAATACCCGCCGCCCCCCATCGCGACCCACGGTCCCGGCGTCGCCGCGAAGCGGCGCACGACGTGCTCGCGGGCTTGCGAGGACACCATGAGGTGCGTCAGCGGATCGTCGAAGTGCGAGTCGATGCCCTGCTGCGTCACGAGCACATCAGGACGGTAGCGCTCGAGCAGCGGCGGTACGACCGCGTCGAACGCCCGCACGTAGGCCACGCCGTCGGTGTACGGGGGAAGGGCCACGTTGATGCTGTAGCCCGCGCCCTTGCCGCGTCCGCGCTCGTCGGCGAAGCCGGTACCCGGAAAGAGCGTGCGCCCGGTCTCGTGCAGGGAGATCGTGAGCACCTGATCGGTCTCGTAGAACGCGGCCTGCACGCCATCGCCGTGATGAGCATCGATGTCGACGTACGCGACCTTCATCCCGCGGTCAGCGAGCAATCCGCACACGATCGCGGGGTCGTTGTAGATGCAGAAGCCCGACGCGCGCCGGCGCATCGCATGATGCAGGCCACCTGAACCGTTGAAAGCGACGCGCAGCCGTCCGGACGTCACCTCCTCCATCGCGCCGAGCGTCCCGCCCGTCGTCAGCAGTGATACCTCGTGCATGCCGGCGAACGGTGGCGTGTCGCCATGCGGCGAGAGCCCCCATTGCGCGTAATCGCCTTTCGGCTCGCGCGACGCCAGCATGACCGCCTCGACGTAGTCCCCGTCGTGGATGCGCTCGATCTCCGCGCGCGTGGCCGCCCGCGGCGCGAGCACACGCGCGTCGGGATCCGCGAACGCGCCGAGACGCTCGAGCGTGTCGTGCACGCCGACGAGGCGCTTTGGCTTGAGCGGATGGTCCTCGCGATACACGTGCGCTGCGACACGCGGGTCCCACATGAACCCCGCGGCGGTCACCGCCGCACGCGGTCGAGCGTGAGGAAGCTGAAGTCGTAGGGATGGCGCGCATCGGAGGGATGCTCGACCGCTTCGACGACCTGCCAATCGCCCGGATCGAGCGGCGGGAAGTACGTATCGCCACCGACATCGGCGTCGACCTCGGTCAGATAGATGCGATCGACCCGCGGCAGGAATTCCTCAAAGACCCGCCCGCCGCCGAAGACGATGATCTCCGGCGCCGCGCCGGCGAGCTTCAGCGCTTCGTCGGGCGTGCGCGCGATGAGGCAGCCGTCACAGCGGAAGTCGGGATCGCGTGTGAGCACGATGCTGGTGCGTCCGGGAAGCGGCCGCCCGATGGAGTCCCAGGTGCGCCGGCCCATGATGAGGGGCTTCCCCATCGTGACCGCTTTCACGTGCCTCATGTCGTCGGGAAGCCGCCACGGAAGGGCGCCATTCTTGCCGATCACACGCTTGCGGTCGTATGCGACAACGAACGCGATCGTCACGGCCTCGTCGGACGCGGCGTCTGAGCTTGCGGATTCGCGGTCTGCGTGAGTGGGAACGTCCGGAGCGGCCCCGTGGGACTCGTGACGAAGGCAACGACGCCCGCGCCGACGATCGCGATGACCGCCGCTGCGAACAACAGGCTGCCGGTCCGCGATGCCGCGGCATCTGGCAGGAGGATCCAGAGCGCAGCGACGATGGATAGCAGGCCCACAAGTGAACCGACCACAAAGAGCGGGGCTCCGGCCTGCACGCACATGCTGATCGCCTGTGCGACTCCACCACTGAATCCGCCGAGAGAGCGGGCGCAGGCGCCAGGTGAAAGCCCGAAAGGTTGGAACAGCACGTATGCGCCTACCGCGACGAGGAGCACTCCCCCCACAACTCGCCGTCGGTCGCCGACTGAGCTGTTCACACCGCCATCTTCGCTTCGATCGGCGGATGGAACTCGTATTGCTCCAGACGCGCGATCGAATCCAGCATGCGCCCCGGCTTCTCGCCGGCGCGGGCGCGCGACAAGATCTCGCGATAGCGCGCGACGACATCGTCGAGGCTGCGTAGGCCGGGGTCGAGCGCGAGACGCGGAGACGGGTAGGGAGCGCGCGCGAGCTGCTCGCGCGCGGCGTCGAAGTGATCGCGATAGACGTGCGCGTCCGCCAGCACGTGCACGAATTCGTCGGGCACGAGGTCGGTGATCTGCGCGACGAGGTGCAGCAGCACGGCGTACTCGGCGATGTTGAAGGGGACACCGAGGAAGAGATCGCACGAGCGCTGATACATCATCAGCGAGAGCCGCCCGTCGGCGACGAAGAACTGGAACAGCGCGTGGCACGCGGGAAGCGACGTCGCGTCGAGCTCACCGGGATTCCACGCCGTCACCACGTGACGCCGGCTCGAGGGTCGCTCGCGGAGCCCGGTGATGACGTCGGCGAGCTGGTCGACGTGCCGCCCGTCCGGCGCGATCCAATCGCGCCACTGCTGCCCGTAGTTGCGGCCCGCGTCGCCATCGAAGCGTGCCCGCGGGGTCCAGTACGGCGCGTAGGCATTGCCGTCCCAGATGTGCGTGCCGAGCGCGTGCAGGTCGTTCACATCGGAGCTGCCGGCGATGAACCAGAGCAGCTCGGCGAGCACCGAGCGGAACGCGAGTCGTTTCGTCGTCACCGCGGGGAAGCCGTCGCTCATGCGGAAACGCAGGACCTCGCCGAAGATCGCGCGCGTCCCGGTGCCGGTGCGGTCGTCACGATCGACGCCGCTGTCCAGGGCTTTCTGCAGCAGGTCGAGGTATTGCCGCATGCCTAAGCTCTTGTGCGGCGATACACGCGTCCGCCGACGCGCATGTACCGCACGCGACCATCGGGTCCGCGCAGGAACTCGCCACGCGTGTCCTTAAGCGGGCCGTCGAGCAGCGTGAAGCGCGCATCGCTCGTGAAGGCCACACGGGACGGCGGCGGGTCCGGTGGCTTCGGCTGCACGCCCAGCTTGTTGTGCGAGAACGTGCGGTAGATCAGCCCCGTGTCCGAAAGCTCGAGCTCGGCGTCCGACAGCTCCGCGAGGTAGCGATCGGCGTACTCGGTGTACCGCGCAGTGTCGAGCTGGATATACACCGGATCGGGCACCTTGAGGTTGAGTCGCTGCCGTAGCCACCAGGTCGTGACGTCCTGATGCAGGAGCCCGCCGCGCGCGGAATTCGTCTGCACGGTCACGGCCTCGCCGCGGTCGGGCGCGAGCATCAGCACGCCCTGCTGACCGATCGCCACGCCTCCGTGGTACTGCAGCCGGACATCGTCAACGGTGCGGACGAACCACGAGACGCCGACCTTCCGATCGAGGTCGGCGTCGGCGAGCGGCGTGCGCATGAGGTCCAGCGACGCCTGCGAGAGCAGGCGCGCGCCGTCGGGTGCGGTGCCGTCGCCGAGGTGGAACCGCGCGTAGCGCATGAGGTCGTTCGCGGTGGAGACGATGCCGCCGACCGGCGTCGTCGCGCGCGGGAAGGCCCACGGCCGCGCGACCGTCGGCTTCTCCTCGACGATCACGTGACCGACCGCGACGCGGTGCGTGATCGCCTCGGCCGCGGAGAAGCACGAACGCGTCATGCCCAGCGGCAGGAAGAGCAGCTCCCGCGTGGCCTCCTCGTAGCTCTTGCCGGTCACGACCTCGATGAGGCGTCCCAGCAGCGCGAAGCTGGAGTTCGAGTAATGCCAGATCTCGCCCAGGGGCGTGAGCTGTTCGAGCTCGGCCATCGCGGTCACGTAGCGCTCGAGCGCGTCGTCGCCGTTGCCGAAGTCGGCGAAGGAGTCGCCGAGCCAGCCACCGGTGTGCGTCACGAGGTGGCGGACCGTCGCGCGGTCCTGCGCGGCAGCGTCCCGCAGGCGGAACGCCGGGATGTAGCTGCGCACCGGCGCGTCGAGATCCAGCGCGCCGCGCTCGATCAGCCGCATGATGACCGTCGCGGTCATCGTCTTGGTCACCGAGGCGATCTGGAACAGCGTGTCGCCGTCGACCGGGAGCGGATGCTCGACGCTGGTGACGCCGTAACCGGCGACCTCTACGTCGCCGGCGCGAAGCATGCCGATCGCGACACCGGGGACGTGGTAGCGCTCCATGGCGTCGCGAACGAGGGCGTCGAGCGTGGGATTCACCGGGTCACGATGCTAGGACGTTGGGTGCGCGCCCTGTTACGGGGGCGTCGTCCCCATCACGCTGAGGCAGCCCTGGCGCAGCGAGACCTGCCGCACCGTGAACGGGAATCCGCTCGAGAAGTCATCGAGGCTCCTCTCGAGGATGCCGCGAATGGGATCGAAAAGACCCGCCGGCAGCGGCGATGCGGTGAGGCTGCGGACGCGGATGACGAGCTTCCCGTTGACGGAGCCAACGCTGATATCGCTGGCCACGCCGACGGTGAGGATCGACGCGCTTCCCTGCGCGGAGAGGTGTACGCCCGCCTGGTCGATCGTGCCGCGAAGGTCCTGCACCGTCGCCGGCGTGTCCTTCGGCACGCTCGCGTTACCGGCGCTCACCAGGTCCGCGTCGTTCACGACGAACGCGACCGGTTGACCCTTGTTGGTCTGCGCGTACGTACGCAGGGCGGCGTAGCGGTCCTCGATCGCGCCGCTGGCGAAGAGACGTCCGGTCGACAGCGCGCTACAGACGCTCGTCACGACCTCGGACGGCTCGAACTCCGTGATCGTCTGGGGCGAGGAAGCGGCATACGTGAAGCCGGACCGCACGATGTCACCGACATTCAGGTTCCCGGTGAACGTCCGCGCGCTCTCGCGAGTTGGTCCACGGAAGGCTTCGGCCGTCAGCGTGCTCGCCGACCCCGCCGCGGTCTTGGTCAGCATGACGGCGTAATGGCCGGCCGGCGCTTCGCGGATGGAAACGATGTTCCCGCTCGCGACGCAGCCGAAGATCTCCTGGCGGTTACGCCCGTTGCCGCAGGTCGCTCCGGTCGCGGCCATGACGGCGAATTCGAGGCCCGGCGAGCCGGTGAGGAGCAGGCGCGCGGACGGCGTCTGCGCCGTCGCCTGCGCGGGGGCGGGCTGGTTGGAGATCGTGACTTGCTGGTTCGCGCCGACGGTCACGCTGCCGCCGGCGTTGGCGGTCACGAGGACCTCGCCGTCGTCGACCTTGTACGTCACCGAGCTCGTGCCGTCGACGTTCTGCGTCACGCTCGTCTCGAACGCGGTGCCACGAACGGACGCGATCGATGACGGCGTCTTGATCTCGAACTTCGAGTCCGGCGTCTTCAGCTTCGACACCGCGGCCCACGAGCGCCCCAGCGTCTGCTCGACCAGGAGCTGGATGCCCCCGCTGCCCAGTCGGTTGAGCGTGAGGACCTTCACGAGGGCTCCCTGGTCGACGCTCAGCGTGGAGCCGTCGAAGAACGTGAGCACCGCGCGGCCGTCCTTGCTCGAACGGACGAAGTCGCCGTTGCTGAGGACGTCGCCGTCCAGCGCCGGAGCGAAGTCGGTCGAGCCCTTCTGCGCGTCGACGGCGGTGTTGAGGATGGAGACCGTCGCGGCGTTGTCCGCGGCCACATTTCCGGGCCGCAGGTAGAGATACACACCCGCGCCGACCAGCAGCACGATGATCACGAGACAGCCCATGCGCTTCACCGGTCGTTCACTCGCTCGGTCGGAAGGCTAGCAGAGGAACTTGCTCGCGAGCGGTCAGTGACGTGTCAGGCGATCTGCGCGCGCTCCCAATCCTCGCGCAGCACTTCGCCGCGCCAGATGTCGTGCCAGCGGCCGCGCGTGAAGAAGTGATCGCGGCTGACGCCGATGGTCCGGTAGCCGTTCTTTTCGAGCGCGCGCCGGCTTGCCTCGTTCGCGACGAAGACCTCCGTCATGAGCTTGTGCAGGTTGAGCTCGTTGAAGGCATAGCGGGTGCGAAGCTGCATCGCCTCGGTCGCGAAACCCTTGCCCCAACGGTCTTTCGCGCCGATGACGATCCCCGTCGTGCCGTGCGCGTTCAGCCAGTCGATCTCGTGGATGCCGGTCGCTCCGATCGTCTCGCCGTCCGCCTCGATCATCCAGAACACCGTGTCGTCGGCCTCGCCGAACTTCTTCAGGATGTCGACCTCGTAGTAGAGCGCGACGGCCATGCGCCTCCCGAGGTAACGCGTGACCTCCATGTCGGCGAACCACGGCACGAGGCGCGGCGGGTCATTGTCGTCCGCGGGACGCAGCGTGACATGCTCACCGCGCAGCACAGGTCCGAACATCGGCGGAGAATAGCCAAAGATGGAGCTGCAGTTCCTCGGAGCGGCGACGACCGTCACGGGCTCGCAGTTCCTCCTCACCACGTCGCGCGCGAAGGTGCTCATCGACTGCGGCATGTTCCAGGGAAGCCCGCACGAGGCGATCCGCAATCACGTTCCGCTCGCGTACGACCCGACCCAGATCGATGCGCTCCTGCTGACGCATGCGCACCTCGACCACTGCGGGCTCATCCCGCATGTCGTCGCCCGTGGATTCCGCGCCCCGATCTTCGCGACCGCCGGGACCGTCGAGCTTGCCGGTCTGGTGCTCCTCGACTCGGCCAAGCTCCAGGAGGAGGCCGCGAAGCGCGACGCGCGCTGGGGACGCAAGCATCCCGACCGCGCGGCGAAGGAGACATCGAAGGACGAGGCCAACCTGCGCAAGGCGACCGATGAGGCCGCGGCGGCGGACGACGAGGAGGCCGCGGCCGAGACGCGCGATCCCGAGGTCGCGCTGCGGAGTCAGCCGCCGGAGATCGAGACGAGCATCGACGAGCCGCTGTACACCACGGCCGACGCGCAGGCGACGCTGCGGCTCTTCAAAGCGCTCACGTACGACCGTGAGATCGACGTCGCGCCCGGCATCCACGCCACGTTCCTCGACGCCGGCCACATCCTGGGCTCCGCGATCATCCGCGTGCGCGTCGACGCCGATGGCAAGGCGCCCGAGAGGATCATCGTGTTCTCCGGCGACCTCGGCCGTCACGACACGCCGATCATCCGCGACCCGACGACGGTGACCGACGCCGACTACCTGCTCGTCGAGTCCACCTACGGCGGGCGCGAGCACGAGCCACAGGACGAGGCGGTCCGCATCCTCGCGGAGACGGTGCAGCTCGTCGCGCAGGCGAACGGCGTGCTGCTCGTGCCGTCGTTCGCGATCGGGCGAACGCAGGAGGTCGTATGGCAGCTCGACCGGCTGGTCGACGAGAAGCGCATCCCGCAGCTGCCGCTCTATCTGGACTCGCCGATGGCGTCGAAGGCGACCGAGATCTACCGCCGGCACGGCGAGTACTACGACCTGGACATGAACGCGCTGCTTGCGAAACGGGAGGACCCGCTCGACTACCCGGGTCAGCAGATCACCAACGACATCGACAGCTCACGCGCGATCAGCAAGGCGCCGCGCCCGTACATGATCGTCGCGTCCAACGGGATGCTCACCGGCGGCCGGGTGGTGAGCCACCTGCGCGAGCTCATCGACGATCCGACCGCGACGCTCCTATTCGTCGGCTATCAGGGGCAAGGCACGCTCGGCGCGCAGCTGCAGGCCGGGGTGAAGACGGTGCGCATCGACGGCGAGCAGCGCGACGTGCGCTGCCAGATCCGCTCGATCAGCGGTTTCTCCGCGCACGCGGACGAATCCGAGCT
>JBDUCG010000238.1:0-3476 GCA_040003565.1 Chloroflexota bacterium
TGCTCCTTCGAATAGCGCAGATCGTCGGGAACGCTGCTCACTGCGGCCTCCGATAAGAAGTGTCAGGTCTGACCCTTCGTACGTGAAGGGCCATCTAGATGGCCCTTCTGTAGAAAGGTGTCTTGACTACCGTAGCGGGAACGTCCTTTTCGCGGATACGGACGGCCAGCGCCGTGCCGACCTTGGACAGCTCCGTCGGAACGTAGGCGAGGGCGATGTTCTGGGCGACCGTTGGTCCAAAGGTGCCGCTCGTCACCTGACCCACGACCGTGCCGCCGGACGTGACGTCATGGCCGTGGCGCGCGACGCCGCCGTCGACGACCAGGCCGGCGATCTTCCGCTTCGCGCCGTCGGCCTTCTGTTTCGCGATGGCGTCGCGCCCGACGAAGTCCTTGTCGAGCTTGCACGTCCAGCCGAGGCCGGCCTCGATGGGGCCCGTCGTCTCGTCGATGTCGTTCCCGTAGAGCGAGAAGCGGGCCTCGAGGCGCAGCGTGTCGCGCGCTCCGAGGCCTACCGGAACGAGGTCATCGCCTTTACCCGCGACGAGCAGCGCCTTCCAGACCTGGACCGCGTCGGCGTTGTCGAGGAAGACCTCGAAGCCGTCCTCGCCGGTGTAGCCGGTGCGTGCGATGGTCGCCTCCGCGCCCGCGGCGCGCGTCACCTTGACCCCGAACGGCTGGAGAGCGGCGACCGATCCGCCCGCCACCTTGGCCAGGATGTCGGCAGCGCGCGGACCCTGGATCGCGATGAGCGCGGTGTCGGCCGAGCGGTCAGCAAACGGGACGTTCTTTGGCAGGTGAGCGCGAACGTGCGCCTCGTCCTTCGCGATGTTCGCGGCGTTGACGACCATCAGCAGATGCTCGGGTCCGGTGCGGTACACGATGACGTCATCGACGATCGTCCCCCGGTCGTTGCAGAGGAGTCCGTATCGCGCCTCGCCTACCTGGAGGCCCGCGATGTCGCTCGAGACGAGCTGATCGACGGCGGCCTGTGCCCCTGGTCCGTCGAAGTGGAACTCGCCCATGTGCGAGAGATCGAAGAGGCCGGCCGCCTCACGCACGGATCGGTGCTCCGCGACGATGCCGGCGTACTGGATCGGCATCTCGTAGCCGGCGAACGGCACCATCTTCGCGCCAAGCGCGCGGTGTTCCTCATAGAGCGGCGTCCGCCGCAGCGTCGCGTCGGTCGTCATGCCGCCGTTCGCGCCGCGTCGAGCGCGCGGTCGAGCACCTCGCGGTAGGTCTCGTACGACAGCATCCGTCGCGCTTCACGTGCCACTACCCAGCGGACATCGTCGTATTCGTGATCGTGCCGTGAAACGTCGCCGCCATCCGCGCGCATCAGGAAGAAATGAACGAACTTGTGCACACGTTCGCCGGGCACCGCGAACCAGTAGTCCGTGACGCCTATCGGCGCCACGATGCTGACGTCGAGACCGGTCTCCTCGCGGACCTCGCGGATCGCGGTCTCCTCGATCGACTCGCCGGCGTCGGGCGTGCCCTTGGCAAAGACCCACGTGCCGTCGCTGCTCCGGCCGTTCAGCACGACCTCCAGGTCGTCTCCGGCGCCGCGGGTCACCACGCCACCCGCGGCGGTGGTGGTGCGCACTTTGGTGGGACGACGCGGACGGAACGTGCTCATCGGATCACAACAGCCGCGTCCCGTTGATCACGAGCGCGAAGCTGCAGTGAAGGAACTCGGCCGCGCGGCGCGACAGCATCATGCGCGAGAGGAAGATCTCGAAGTACTCCATCAGCGGCGCGACTTCGGTGTCGATCGTGAGCTCGAGCGTGATCAGCTTCTCCTTGCGGCTCACCTTGACCTCGGCGGACGTCGCCGCGTAGTTCACGCGGTCGTGGATGTCGAACGAGGTGGTCTTCGGATTCCGCACGCGACTGCGGTGCACGTCACTCTTGTCGGCGATGATGACCGCCGCCGACACGGCGCTGACCGGCAGGCCGCCCTCGGACTCTTCGTGATTCGCGATCGCGCCCATGATCGTCGCGACGTCCTCGAGCTCGAAGCCGTTGTCGACGAGGATGGCCTGCGACAGTAGCGCGCCGGTCTGTCCGTGGCTCTCGCGCGTGATCACATTGCCGATGTCGTGCAGATAGGCGGCGACCGCGGCGATCTCGCAGCGATGCGCGTCGTGCCCGAGCGACTTCAGGATGAAGCGCGCGCCGTCGGCCGAGGTGTTGGCGTGCCGTTCGCCGTGCTCCGTGTAGCCGATCGCGCCCGTCTGCTGGTTCGCGGACCGGATGTAGATCTTGACGCGCGGGTCGGCCTTAATCGTGTCCAGAGTCGGACCCTCGCGCTTCGCCTCGGCGGTCGTGCGCGTCTTCGGCTCGGCGCGATGGACCTTTGTCAGTTCATCCGGCGCGACCGTGTCGTCGGGCCGCGGAGCACCCACCGTCTCGCGCATGAGGCAACTCTAGGAGATGTAAGAAGGTCCCTCCAGGGCTCCGATTGAATAGTCAAGGGGGGTCCCTGGTTTGCCGACGGGCCCGCCACGCTAACCGTCGACCGCAGTCTCCCATCCGTCATATTCAGCATTGAGTCGAGTAGAGAGCTTTTCGAGATCCGCCCGTTCAGTCTCTGGGTCTTTGCCGTCCGGAGAAGACACGAGCAGTAACCAGTCGCCTCCGACGGAGGGTCGCACGTCGACGCTATAACCCAACCCAACTAGGGTCTTGGCCGCTTTCTTGGCCCAATCCTCACGAGAGAGGTAAAGAAAGTGCCTGGTCGGACCACCCGACCTCTGGCCTTGCGCGATCCACTCGTCTCGCTGGCGGGAGGCGCCGGTTGCCTGTGCCGAATCGGCCTGCGCCACAGCACCTAGCTCCTGTGGCAAGCCCTCTTCCAAACGCGAGACGAGCAAGGGCGGCATAACGACTTCGCGCAACGGCAAGCGATGATGCTCGGGCTCTAACTTTTCGAGTTTCCACTCGCGGTCGCCATCCCATAACCACCAACTCAGAACACGCCCCGTGCGCGGCTCTATCCCTCCCTGGGCCCGGAATAACGGGAACTTCCTGGCATGCTTGGGAACGTCCTCGTGTCCGACCAGCTCGACCATCTTCTCCCGGACCGCCGCCTCAAGCGGAAAGAAGGTCATGAGCACCTCACGCTGTCGCACGATCGCGCCAAAGTCAGAAAGTCGTGACTCGTACAGACCGGGCAGGACCCGGATGAGGGCGCCCATGAGTTTGTTCCAGTGCGTGTATTGGGCGTAAGCCAAGCCAAGGCGCGTCGGAATTTCGATCACCGACCCTGGACGTGGCCGCACCTTACGCCTCGAGCCGCAGGTCTTCGAGGTCGAGGTCGCGCTCGATGCGGCGCAGCACGTCGTCGGCGATGACGCCCCGCTCGTGCAGGCTGATCGCCGCACGGCGTTCGGCATCGATGACCTCGCGCCGGATCAGCCCGTGCTCGAGAAGCTCCTGCTCGGCAGCGCCCCCGTCCTCGTGATGCTTTTC
>JBDUCG010000239.1:0-3471 GCA_040003565.1 Chloroflexota bacterium
CGCTCGACGCCCTTCTCCATGCCCTCGACGAAGAACTCCTTCGGCACGCCGATCCTCAGGCCCTTCACACCGCGATCGAGATCGCGCCGGAGGTCCTCGATCGGCAGCGGCATCGTCGTGGCGTCGCTCGCGTCCTTGCCGAACAGCGCCTGGCAGACGATGGCGCAGTCCTCGACGCTGGTCGTGAACGGCCCGACCTGATCGAGCGACGACGCGAAGGCCACGACGCCGTAGCGCGACACCCGTCCGTACGTCGGCTTCATGCCAACGACGCCGGTGAGCGCGGCGGGCTGGCGGATCGAGCCGCCGGTGTCGGTGCCGAGCGCGAAGAGCGCTTCACCCGCGGCGACGGCGACGGCGCTCCCACCGGACGATCCGCCCGGCACGCGGTCGACACGCCATGGGTTCTTCACCGGACCGAAGGCCGAGTTCTCGTTCGAGCTGCCCATCGCGAACTCGTCGAGGTTCGTCTTGCCCATCATCACCGCGCCCTCGGCGTCGAGACGCTCAACGACGGTGGCGGAGTACGGCGGCACATAGCCCTCGAGGATCTTCGAGCCGGCGGTCGTCGCCACGCCCTTGGTCCCGATGATGTCCTTGCACGCCCACGGGATGCCGCACAGGAGCGGCGCATCGCCGGCGCGGAGGCGCTCGTCGGCAGCGCGCGCCTGGGCCTTCGCCCGATCGTCCGACAGCAGGAGCCACGTATTGAAGGAGTCGCCGTGCGCTGCGCGGAGGGCGAGCTCGGCGAGCTCGAGCGCGCTCGTCTCGCGGCGACGGAGCAGCGCAGCGGCCTCGGTGATGGTGCGCGGCAGCTGTTTCATCGGCCTTCCAGGATCTCCTGCACTCGGAAGAACTCGCCGTCGCGGCCGCCCTTTGGCGCGTTCGCGAGGGCCTGTTCCGTCGTCAAGCCCGGTCGGATCACGTCCTCGCGCTGAACGCCGACGAGCGGAAGCGTCGAGGCGGTCGGCGAGATCTCACTCGTGTCGACGGTCTTCAGGCGCTCGACCGCGTCGAGCACGACCGACAGCTGCCCGGTGAAGCGCTCGATCTCGTCCTCGGTCAGCGCGATGCGCGCGAGATCGGCGACGTGAACGATGGTCGCGCGGTCGATGGGCATGCGTTCAGTTTAGGAGCCGCGGGCCTCCAGCTTCACGAGGCGTCCATCCGGATCGCGTACCGCCATCTCGCGCGTTCCCCAGTGCGTCGCGCTGAACGGCGCGACGATCTCGACGGGTCGCTGCGGCTCCTCCTCGTCGGTGGCGGCGAGGTAGAGCTGCATGGTCGGCTCGCGATCGGCCGGTACCTCGGCGAGATAGATGTACGGTCCGCCGGCACGCGGACGAAACAGCCCGGACGTGCCGCGGTCCTCGGCGAGCTCGAACCCCAGCTCGCGCCAGAACGCGGCGCTCTTTCCCCAGTTGTGCGTCTCGATGTAGATGTGGTGGACACGATCGGCCGGCATCGCTATCTCCCCTTCTTGCGCTTGTCCTTGTCGATGCGGATGTTCCATTGCGTGCGTATCAACTGTGAGATGCCTTCGAGGGCGAAGCCGAACGAACGGAGGAGTCCCACACTGCCGAGTGTGCCGGACATCGGGATCCTTCCGCGCAACGCCGTCGCGCGGCGACTGAACCGTGAGCTGTTCGTGGCGCTCGGCAGCACCGCGGCGGTGCTGCTCCAGATCGCGCATCCGCTGGTGGCGGCTGGCGTCGATCAGCATTCGGACTTCCGCCGCGACCCGTTCGGACGCTTCCACCGGACGGCCAACACCTCGCTCGATGCCGTCTTCGGCACCACGGCACGGGCTCGACGCGCGCTCCGGCGCATCGACGCGCGGCATATCTCGGTGCGCGGGGCGGCCGAGGATGGACGCCGTTACCGCGCCCAGGATCCGGAGCTGCTGCTCTGGGTGCAGGCGACGCTCGTTCTTACATCGCTGCGGTGGTACGAGTTCGTCGCCGGACGGCTCACGCCCGCGGATCGACAGCGCTACTGGGACGAGGGCAAAGTCTTCGCGCGCGAGCTCGGCGTCCCGGACGAGCTATTCCCGCCGACGATCGCCGATCTCGAGCGCTACGAGCTCGAGATGCTGCGAACGCATGTGGCGCCCGACATCACCAGCAGGATCGTCGCGCGGACCGTGCTCCATCCGTTCGCGGTCGTGCCCGCCGCGTTGTACTGGCCGACCGACGTGATCGCGGCAGGGCTCATACCGCCGTCGCTCCGCGGTGCGTTCGAGCTGCGATGGGGTGCGGCCGAGCGGTTCTTCTTCCGCTTCGTGGTGCATGCCATACGCGTCTGGCGCGCGCTGGCACCGCGGTGGCTCGCATTCGTTCCCCACGCGCGCCTTTACGACGAGCGCGTGCGCTAGGAGGACAACTCCGCGGCCGTCTCACGCACGCGCGGAATGGTCGCGCGTCGCTTTGATCATCGCCGCCGCGTGCGGCGCGAGCGTCACGTCGTAGCCCTGTCTGCGCCGCCCGACATCCTGACGCTCCCAGAGGTCGCGCACGAGCGCGGTGTCCAGGTGCGAGCCGCCCACGAGATCCCAGGTCACCTCCGCGCGCGACGCGGTCTCGCCGCGGTTCAACAGCACGATCGCGCGCGCGCCATCCGCGAGCTCGCGCACCCAGATCTCGACATCCCGCTCGCGCGTCACGCGCCGGCCCTGCCGCCCGAGCGGATCCTGGTCGATCGCGATCACCTCGGGCGCGGTCAGGATCGCGCGCGTCGCGTCGGTCATGGCGCGCAGGTCGTTCCCCGCCATCAGCGGCGCAGCCAGGATGGCCCAGAGCGAGAAGTGCGCGCGGTATTCGGCGTCGGTCATCCCGCCGTTGCCGACCTCGAGCATGTCGGGGTCGTTCCAGTGATCCGGGCCCGCGTACTGCGCGAGCGTGTCCTGACGGTCGAGGATGTCGATCAGGCTGTCCCACCGGTCGGCGATGTCGTGCGACGTGCGCCAGAGATGCCCGACGCTCGGCGCCCACTCCCACGGCCGCCTGCGGCCCCACTCGCAGATCGAGAGCACCATCGGCCGCCTGGTCGCCGCGATCGCTTCGGACCACGTGGTGTATGCCATGCGCGCGTCGAGTCCTTCCGTGTGGCACCAGTCGACCTTCATGAAGTCGACGTCCCACGCGGCGAAGCGGCGCGCATCGGCGAACTCGTGGCCGCGGCTCCCGGGATAGCCCTGGCACGTGCGCTCGCCCGCGCACGTGTAGAGGCCGAAGCGCAGCCGGCGGTCATGCAGGTAGGCAGCGAGGCCGCGCATGCTGGGGAAGCGCCAGAGGTTCGGCTCGAGATTCCCGTCGTCGCCGCGGAGGCTGCCCTCCCACGCGTCGTCGATGACGACGTAGCGGTAACCAGCGTCGCGCATCCCGCTCTCGATCAGCGCGTCAGCGGTCTCGCGGACCAGCTGGTCGGACACGAACGGCCCGAAGCGATTCCAGGAGTTCCAACCCATCGGCG
>JBDUCG010000240.1:0-3454 GCA_040003565.1 Chloroflexota bacterium
TAGGCTTCGCCCGTGTCCGTGACGACGAAGGACCTCGCGTCGCGCATCCGCGACATCCCCGACTTCCCGAAGCCGGGCATCCTGTTCAAGGACATCACGACGCTGCTCAAGGACGGCGACTCGTTCAAGGCCGCGATCGACGGGCTGCTGGAGCTGATCGGGAAGCGTGATGTCGACGTCGTCGTCGGCATGGAGTCGCGCGGCTTCATCTTTGGCGCGCCGATCGCGTACAAGCTCGGCGTCGGTTTCGTCCCGGTCCGCAAGCTGGGCAAGCTCCCCGCCGATGTCGTGAGCGTCGAGTACGACCTCGAATACGGATCGGCCACGCTCGAGATGCACCGGGACGCGATCAAGCCCGGGGCCAGGGTGCTCATCGTCGACGACCTGCTCGCGACGGGCGGGACCGTCGCCGGCACGATCGAGCTCGTGAAGCAGCTCAAAGGAGAGATCGTCGCGCTCGCGTTCCTGATCGAGCTCACCGCGCTCAAGGGGCGTGACAAGCTCGCGGGCTACGACATCGCTACACTCATACAGGCGTAGCCAGCACCTGACCGGCGGAGGCCCGCTTGGTCCTTTCCATTAAGAAGGAGGACCGATGACCGCGGCCCCGCTCTTGCCCGAGATCCGCCTCGAAGATCGACCCTCGGCCGAGCGCGCCCGCGCCTTCTTCCAGCGCGACCGCCTCATGGCCGCGTACGCGCTCGCGGACATCGACGCGGCGGAGATCGAGAAGGCGCGCTGGTGGATCGCATCGCGGGGCGACGAGGTGGTCGCCTGCGCGCTCGTCGTCGAAGCGCTGCCGTTCCGGCCGTGCTTCGCCAGCGGCGAGAGCGAGGCGCTCGTTTCGATCTTCCGCGACGGCCTCCGCGAGCCGCGCATCGTCGTCGCGACGCCTCCGGCGGGTCGCCTTGCGGTCGAGAGCGTGTATCGCTTCGAGCGCGTCGAAAGGATGCATCGCATGGCCGTGTCGGTCGGGACGTTCCGTCCGCGGGTCATGCACGGCGTCACGCGCCTCGGGCCCGACCATCTCGATGACGTGATCGATCTCTACGGGCACGCGTCACGCACGTATTTCACCGAGGCACGCCTCGAGCGCGAGATCTACTTCGGCGTCTACGTCGGCCGGTCGCTCGTGTCCGCCGCGGGCACGCACGTGCGCTCGCGGCTCTCGGACATCGCGGCTGTGGGGAACGTGCTCACGCGTATCGCGTACCGCGACCGCGGCATGGCCACGACCGTCACATCCGCCGTCACCGAGGCCGCGCTCGAGCAGCACCGCGACGTCGTGCTCAACGTGCGGCAGGACAACGCACCGGCGATCGCCGTCTATGACCGTCTCGGCTACCACGTTCACGGACCGTTCATCGAAGGCCCAGCGGTACGCCGCTCAGCCTGGGATCGGATCCTGGGGAGGATGAAATGACCACGACCACCACACCGCGTCACGACGTCGTCGATCTGGGGCTGGCCGACTCCGGCTCCCGGCGTGTCGAGTGGGCCGGCCGCGAGATGCCCGTGCTCGCCGGCATCCGGAAGCGCCTCGCGAAAGAGAAGCCCTTCGCAGGGCTGCGCATCGCGGCGTGCCTGCACGTCACGACCGAGACGGCGAACCTCGCCATCGCCCTGCGGGACGCCGGCGCGAGCGTCGCGCTCTGCGCGTCGAATCCGCTCTCGACGCAGGACGACGCGGCGGCGGCTCTCGTCGCGAATGAGGGCATCGCGGTGTACGCGCGGAAGGGCGAGGACCGCGATACGTATTTCCGGCACATCAACGCGGTCCTCGAGACGAAGCCGCAGATCACCATGGACGACGGCGCCGATGTCGTCACGCTCCTGCACACCGAACGCAAGGACCTGCTGCAGTACGTGAAGGGCGGCACCGAGGAGACCACCACCGGCGTGATCCGCCTGCGCGCGATGTCCGCCGAGGGCGTCCTCGCTTATCCGATCGTCGCCGTGAACGAAGCGCACACCAAGCACATGTTCGACAACCAGTACGGCACGGGGCAGTCGGCGGTCGACGGCATCCTGCGCGCGACGAACATCCTGCTCGCCGGCAAGACCGTCGTCGTGGCGGGGTACGGCTGGGTCGGTCGCGGCGTCGCGTCGCGGTTCAAGGGGATGGGGTCGATCGTCATCATCGTGGAGGTCGATCCCCTGCGCGGGCTCGAGGCGGCGATGGACGGCTATCAGGTCATGCCGATCGCGGACGCCGCCCGACGCGGTGACCTCTTCATCACCTGCACCGGCAACGTGAACGTCATCGCGGCGAAGCACTTCGCGACGATGAAGGACGGTGCGATCCTCGCGAACGCGGGGCACTTCAACGACGAGATCGAGCTCGGCGCGCTCGAGAAGCTGGCGCGGTCGAAGCGCGAGATCCGCCGCTTCGTCGAGGAGTACGACCTCGGCGAGCGAAAGATCTTCGTGCTCGGCGAAGGGCGTCTGGTCAACCACGTCGCCGCGGAGGCGAATCCCGCCGCGGTGATGGACATGTCGTTCGCGAACCAGGCGCTCTCCATCGAGTACCTCATCAAGAACGCCGGAACCCTTGCCCCGCAGGTCTACCCTGTGCCGCGCGAGCTCGACGAGGAGATCTCACGCACGAAGCTCGAGGCGATGGGCATGCGCATCGACAAGATGACCGACGAGCAGGCAACGTATGCGAAGTCGTGGAAGGCGGGAACGTAAGAGTGGCGAACTCCTTCATGTCGGCTGACCAGACCCTCTTCACCAGCGAGTCCGTGACGGAGGGCCACCCGGACAAGCTCTGCGACCAGATCTCGGACGGGATGCTCGACGAGTGCCTGCGTCAGGACCCGAATGCGCGCGTCGCGTGCGAGACGGCCACGACCACCGGGACGATCCTCGTCTGCGGCGAGATCACGACGACCGCGTGGGTCGACGTGCCCGGCCTGGTGCGCGGCATCGTGAAAGACATCGGCTACGTCAACGCCGACTACGGCTTCGACTACCAGAGCTGCGGTGTGCTCACGGCGATCAAGGAGCAGTCGCGTGAGATCGCGCAGGGCGTGAACGAGTCGCTCGAGGCGCGTGCGGGCACCGATCCGCACGAGCTCGGCGCGGGCGACCAGGGAATGATGTTCGGCTTCGCGGTCCGCGAGAGCGACGACCTCATGCCGCTCCCCATCACCCTCGCGCACGCCGTGGCGAAAGAGCTCGCGGCGGCGCGCAAGTCCAAGCGGCTGCCCTGGCTACGGCCGGACGGCAAGAGCCAGGTGACGGTCGAGTATTCCCGCGGCGTCCCGCAGCGCGTGCACACCGTGGTGGTCGCCGCGCAACACGACCCGGATATCTCTCACGCACAGATCGAAGCGGAGATCCGCGACGTCGTCGTGAAGGCAGCGATCCCGGAGCGCTGGCTCGACGCGAAGACGAAGTACCTCGTGAACGGCACCGGCGCCTTCACCATCGGCGGTCCGATGGGCGACGC
>JBDUCG010000032.1:0-11618 GCA_040003565.1 Chloroflexota bacterium
GTACGAGTTCTATCTTTACAGCGACGTCTAAGAGGAGGATCCGATGACCGCAGTCGTGCAGTGGCGTGAGGTCGGCAAGTCTGGTCAGCACTGGGCACCCCCGGCGCTGCCGGAGCCGCCGCGGCACAGCCGCGTGGCGAAGTCGGCGCCGCCTCAGCGCGACGCGGTCGGCCGGAACCTGGAGGACTGGCTCGGCGATCTCACCGTGGCGAGCACGCACGACGGCGAGTAAGAACGCCCAGCCCGCGCTGCTAATCGTCCAGCAGCGCGACCGCGCGGATCGGCGAGCCCGTCGCGCCGTCCATCTTCAGCGGCAGTCCCAAGAAACGGAAACGCTTTCCGCGCAGCGCCTTAAGTCCGACGAGGTTCTCGATGATCGGCACTTCGTGATCGGGGTGCAGGAACAGAACGTGACCCGGGCAATCGGCGTTGCCGAGATCGTCGGCGACGCGGCCCTCGAGGTTTGGATGATCGACGCCGACGCACTTCACGCCCTGCTCGAGTAGCCACTCGCAGGCGTCCTTCGCCAGACCGCGCGCCGCAAGGAACGCGTCGCCGCCCCAGACGCCTGACCAGAACCGCACGAGCACGATGTCGTCCTTGCGGATCTGGACGTCCTGCTTCTCCACCGCGGCCGCGAGCATTGCCGCGGTCACCGGTTCGTCCGCGCGCTTCGCGCTCACGTCGATGCACACCGCGTCGCCGTAGAGCTTCTCGAGCGGCAGCTCCGCGATCGATGCTCCGCGCGGCGTCCGGCGCGCCCCATCGTAGAAGTGGAGCGATGCGTCGACGTGCGTGCCGGTGTGGTCTTCCATCACCAGCAGCTTGGTCGAGAAGCCGAGCTTGAACGTCGCGGCGTTCATGTACGGCAGCATCGTGAACGGCGGCTTGATGTCCCAGGTGCGCAGGCCGTCTTTGAGCGTCAGCGTGAGGTCGACGATGCGCGTGGACACGCCGGGATGCTAGGCGAGAACCTTCGCCCTCACCGCTCCGAAGAGCTCCGCGAGCACCGGCGGGAGAGTCGCCTTGAGGTCCTGCGTCGGGTCGTAGCCGCAGAGCTCGAACCCGCGGATATCGGCGACGGATGCGAGCGATGTGATCGCTTCACCCAGCAGCGCGAGCGAGACACCACCAGCGGCGGGGAACACGACCGCGCCGACTTCGGACGGGTCGACGATGTCGATGTCGACGTGCAGCCAGATCTTCCGCTTGCGCGCGAAGGCGATGATGCTCGATGTGTCCGCCTGCTCGGAGTCGAAGCGGATACGCGTGAGCTTCGAGCGATCGAGGTTCGCCCGCTCGCCCGGATCGAGGGCGCGGCCACCGACCAGTGCGACGCGCTCCTCGGCGATCTTGTGCGAGCCCGGCCACAGGAGCGGCGCGACCGACCGGCCGCAGACGTGCGCGAGGCACATGCCGCCGACGTAGTGCGATGGCGTCGTCGCGAGCGTGTTGAAATCGCCGTGCGCGTCGAAGTAGACGAGGGCGAGGTCGGGTTCGACCGGGAGCGCCCCGGCCAGGCTACCGGCGACCAGCGTGCATTCGCCGCCGAGCACGGCGCATGTGGCTCCCGCCCTCATCGAGGACGCGATGGCCTCGCCGAGCGTGCGGCAGGCCTCGCGCGCGGCGCTGACCCATCGTTCGCGGGGGTTGAAGGGGATGCGGACGTGCTTCTCCGGCCCGAGTCGTCGTACGAACTGCTCGGAGAGCGCGCCAGGAGCGGCTGCCATCCCCGCGAAGCGTGTCTCCGTGACCACACCGGCCTCGAAGAGATGCAGCGGACGAGCCGCCATTTGTGGGCGCATCTTAGGGCGCTCGGTCGGCTGTCTGGAAGCCTTCCGGGCGCCCTGGACGCCCTTCTACATCTTTATGAGACCACTCTGGTTCAGCGCCAGGCAGATGATCGCGACGGCCGCCAAGGGGTACTTCGACCAGCGGCCCGAGACCAGCATCAGGATCCCGCAAACGAGAGCGATGAGCGCGAGCAGAAGGCCTACGGTCACAAGACACCTCCGTGTGCTGCCCTGCTGGGCGAGCATGAGTATGCCGCCGAACGGGTTAGTCCCTCAGCGAGGCGAGGAGGCGGTCGATAGCCGCGAGGCCCGCGGCCAAGATCCGCGGTTCCATCCCGAACCCGATGCGCAGGTGGCGCTCGGCGCGGAAGTGGATGCCGGGAACGACCATCGTCGAGTATTCGCGGATCAGCCGGTCGACGAGGGCCATCGACTCCAGTGGGAAGCGGTAGCTGAAGAAGCAGATCCCGCCCGCCTGGGGCGGGGTCCAGTGAAGCTCTCGCGATCGACCCGCGGCCCAGTCCTCCAGCATCGGCCAGCGCTCGCCGAGGAGATAGCGCGCGCGTTTCATCAGCTCGTCGCGCCGCTCGAGGGCGACCTCGGCGAGCGCTTCGGACAGCGTCGCGGGCGCGATCGTCGTGTAGTCCTTGAGGCTGAGCGCCGCCTGGGCCTCGGCCTCTGGCGCCACGAGCCAGCCGATGCGGAGACCCGGCAGCCCGTAGACCTTCGACAGCCCGCCGGTCACGACGATCCGTTCGCCGCGTCCGGAGAACGACGCGCTCTCGACCTTGTCGAGCTCCGCGCCGCGATAGACCTCGTCCGACAGGATCCACGCGCCGTGCTTCGCGGCGATCGCGACGACGCGATCGATCTCGCTGCGCGACAGCACCTGCCCGGTCGGGTTGTTCGGCGTGCAGACACAGATGAGCTTGGTCTTCGCGTTCACCGCCGCGGTGAGCGCGTCGAGATCGATGCGCCATGCATGCTCCTCGCGGAGCCATACCTCGCGTACCCGCGCGCCGAGGCCCTGCGCGATGCCGTGCACCTGCATGTAATTCGGCATCACGACCACGACCTCGTCGCCGGCCGAGACGAGCGTCAGGAGCGCGAGGAAGTTCGCTTCGCTGGTGCCGGTGGTGATCACGACATTCTTCGCGTCGGTCCCGGAGTGGAATCCCGCGACGAGCGCGCGCGTCGGCTCGCGCCCCACGCCCTCGGCGTATCCGATCCTCGAGCGCATGAGCTCTTTTTGATCGCGCGTGATCTCCTCGAGCGTCATCGCCTCGACGCCGGACTCGGAGAGGTCGTACTTCACCCGGTGCTCCCAGGTGGACTGCATGCGCTCCATGTCGAAGGTGGGGAATTTCATCGGTGCGCGGTCCAGTGTCGCATCAGCGCTTCTCCGCGTCGGCGCGGAGCCGCTCGAGCTGCTTCTTCGCGAACTCGAGGACGTACGGCCGCTCGAAGGAGCCGGGCTGTCCGGTCACCTCTACGGCGTCGACGACGTTGGCATAGCGGAACAGCACCGTCAGCGTGATGAGATAGCCATCGTTCGTCGGCTGCTGGAACGTGAACGCGCGGGATTCGTCGCCGATGGTCTCGCCCAGATCGTTCTCGATCGATCCGAGCTCGAGCGCCCGCGCCCGAAATTCGTTGGCCGTGGCGCGGGCCGTGCCCTCGTCCGCGGTCGTGATGAGGATGGAGTCGATCACGCAGCACACGAACGGCTCGCCGCCTTTGGTGAAGGTCCGAACATAGCCGAGCGCGAGGCGCTGCTTCAGCACCGGTGGTGTCGTCCCGAGCCCGCTGGCGAGGTCGTCCGGAGTCATCTCCTGGTCCTTCTCGATGACGTACCCCGCCGGCACGTCGGCGGCCTGCAGGATCACCTTCTGCGGCGCGGAACGGACCGCGCGCAGTGGCACTGCGCTGGGTGTCGCCGTAGGCGGCGCGCAGGCGACGACCGCGACGATGAGCAGCGCCGCGCGCGACCACACCCGTCCAGAGTAGTGACGCGCGACGCGGCAGGGCAGAATCGGGTCATGCGCCGCATCGGACACCGCGGGGCCATGGGTCACGCCGCCGAGAACACGATCGCCTCATTCCAGAAGGCACTCGATCTCGCGTGCGACGAGGTCGAGACGGACGTGTGGCTCACGCAGGACGGACGGCTGGTCGTCACGCACGACCGGCCGACGGCCAAGACCACGCTGTCGCTCGACGAGGTGCTGGACTTCTGTCGCGGACGGCTCGGCGTCAACGTCGAGCTCAAGTGCGAGAGGGACGAAGCCCGCGCGCGTGAGACGGGAGCGCGGGTCGCGGCGCACCTCGCGGCGCGCGGCAAGGGCGATGCGTACGTCTCGAGCTTCTGGTGGTCCGCGCTCGAAGGCGCGCTGAAGGAGGCGCCGAAGGTGCGCCGCGCCTTCCTCTTCTCCGATTCGCCTGACCGCGCTGCGCTGCTGTCCAGCGCGCGCGCGCTAGGTCTGTGGGCGCTCCATCCGGAACGCACCTACGTGACGCAGGATCTCGTGCGCGCGGCGCACGCGGCGTCGCTCAAGGTGAACGTCTGGACGGTGAACGATCCGAAGGAGATCACGAGCTTCCGCAACTGGTCGGTCGACGGGATCATGTCGGACTTTCCGGAACGCGTGCCCAAGGAATGACGGCCCGCTAGGCGGGCGCCACCCAGCCGCGCGCGCGCTCGACGGCGCGGCGCCAGGTCTCGTACAGACTCTCGCGCTGATCGGCCGACATCGCCGGCTCGTAGCGCGCCGCGACGGCACGCCGCTGTCGCAGCTCGTCGGGCGACTTCCACACGCCGACGCCGAGGCCCGCGAGGAACGCGGCGCCGAGCGCGGTCGTCTCGCGGATGGCGGCGACCTCGACCGGAATGCCGAGAAGGTCCGACTGGAACTGCATCAGGAAGCGGTTCGCGGTGCCGCCGCCGTCCGCGCGCAGGACCGCCGTGGGCTGTCCCGCGGCGCCCATCGCGTCGACGAGATCGCGCGTCTGATACGCGATGCTCTCGAGCGTCGCGCGCGCGATGTGCGCGCGCGTCGTTCCGCGCTCGAGTCCGATGAGGAGACCGCGCGCGTACATGTCCCAGTGCGGCGCGCCGAGCCCGGTGAACGCGGGCACGAAGTACACGCCGTCGTTGCCGGCGAGGCTCGTCGCCAGCGCCTCGGTCTCCTCCGCGCTGGCGATGATGCCCAAGCCGTCGCGCAGCCACTGCACCGCGGCCCCGGTCACGAAGGCGCTGCCCTCGAGGGCGTATCGCACGCCGTCGCCGATGTCCCAGGCGATCGTCGTCAGCAGGCCGCCGCGCGCCGGGGCCGCGGTCGTCCCGGTGTTCGCGAGCAGGAAACAGCCGGTGCCGTAGGTGTTCTTCGCCTCGCCCGCATCGAAGCACGTCTGCCCGAAGAGCGCGGCCTGCTGGTCACCGGCGATGCCGGCGATCGGCACCGCGGCGCCAAAGTGCGATGGCTCGGTCTCACCGACGACGCCCAGCGACGGCACCGGCTTCGCGAACATCGCGCGGGGCAGGTCGAGCGCGCCGAGCAGGTCGTCGTCCCACCGCTGCTGGTGGATGTCGAAGACCATCGTGCGCGAGGCGTTCGAGACGTCGGTCACATGAACGCGGCCACCGGTGAGCTTCCAGATCAGCCAGGTGTCGATCGTTCCGCACAGCAGCTCGCCCCCCGCGGCGCGTGCCTGCGCTCCCGGGACCTGATCGAGGATCCAGCGCACCTTCGTGGCGGAGAAGTACGCGTCGATCACGAGTCCGGTGCGCTCGCGCACGAGTCCTTCGAGCCCGCGGGAGCGCAGCGCTTCGCAGATGGCCGCGCTCGCGCGGCTCTGCCACACCACCGCGGGGTGGATCGGCCGGCCGGTGGCGCGCTCCCAGACCACGGTCGTCTCGCGCTGGTTGGTGATCCCGATCGCGGCGACGTCCTTCGCCCCGATGCCCGCGGCGGCGAGCGCCTCGCGGCCGACGGCGACCGTCGTCGCGAGGATCTCCTCCGGGTCGTGCTCGACGTGTCCCGATGCCGGGTAGCTCTGGGCGATCTCGCGGTCGGCGCTGCCCCGCACGGCTCCGTCGGCGTCGAACACGAGCGCGGCGGAGCCGGTCGTTCCCTGGTCCAGCGCGAGGACGAAGGTCACGTCACGCTGAAGCGGCGCATCGGCTCGACCTCACGGCAGTAGGCGGCGACTTCGTTCGCGAGCCGCTCCGCATCCCAGCCCAGCAGACGTCCCATGAGCTCCGCGACCGCGTCGACGCAGTCGAGACCCTGGCACGGACCGAGACCGAGCGCGCTCCGGCGCAGCAGCGCGTCGCCGATCGTGCGCGCCCACTCGCTGCGGACCGCGTGCGCGATCTCCGCGGCGGTGCTCGTGTGATGGACGCAGAGCGGTCTCGCGAGCGTCGGGTCCCTCGCGCCGATCTCCGCGATCTCGCGCGCGCGCGATCCATCCGCGCCGGGGAGAAGCAGCGTGGCCGTCGCCGAATCGTTGCGGTCGGTCGTCTCTTCCTTGGGCCTGTGCCCGAGCTTTCGCGCCACGAGGTCCGTGACCTCCTCGGCGATCGCGCGGTAGGCGGTGATCTTTCCGCCGAGCACGGACAGCACGCCCGCTACACCGTCGCGGCGCTCGTGATCGAAGAGCGCGTGCTTTCGTGACACCTGGCCCTCGCTGACACCTTCCTCGCGCACCAGCGCGCGCACGCCGGCCCAGGTGAAGTAGATCTGGTCGAACGGAGCATTCGGGAACGCACGACGCGCCTCTTCCTGCAGGTAGCGCACGTCGTCGTCGGTCGCCGCGGCATCCGCCGGATCCCCGTCGTAATCGGTGTCGGTCGTACCGACGATCGTCGCGTCGAGCCAGGGCAGGACGAAGAAGAGGCGGCCGTCCCGTTTCGCGAACAGCACATGCGCTTGCTGCGTGGCGCGCGGCGTCACGAGGTGGATGCCCTTCGTCAGGCGCAGCAGCGGCTTGGCCGACTTCCGCAGCGGCGCGATGGTCCGATCGAGCCACGCACCGGTCGCGTTGATCGTCAACCGGGCGCGCACGCTGATGTCCGTGTCGCCGATCCGGTCGTGCACGACCGCGCCCTCGACGCGGTCGCCGTTGCGGAGGTACGCGGTCGCTCGCGCGTGGTTCAGGACGAGCGCGCCGTGCCGTGCCGCATCGACGACGTTCTCGATGACCAGACGCTCGACCAGCGGTACCTGCGCGTCGTAGAAACGCCATGCCCCGGTGAGGCCCTCGGGGTCGAGCGCCGGCACCGCCGCGAGCGTTTCCTCGCGCCGGAGCCACTTGCGTTTCGGCAGGCTCTTGTCGAGCGACAACGCGTCGTACAGCTGCATGCCGATCCGCAGCTTGAACTGGTACCAGAGGCTCGGTCGATAGAAAGGCAGCAGGAAAGGAAGCGGGAACACGAGGTGCGGCGCGATGCGGAGAAGGATCTCGCGCTCGCGCATGTCGCTGCGCACCAGCGCGAAGTCGAAGAGCTCGAGATAGCGGAGTCCGCCGTGGATGAGGCGCGTCGGTCGCGACGTCGTCCCCGAGGCGAAGTCGTCCTGCTCGACGAGCGCGACCGAGAGTCCGCGTAGGGCCGCGTCGCGCGCGATCCCTGCCCCGATGATCCCGCCGCCGATGATCAGGAGATCGACGGTGCGGCCGCTGAGCGACCGCACCGTCTCTTCTCGTGTGTTTACGTTACGGGTTCGCCTTGTTGTATTTGTCGATCGCCGCGTTCATGTCCGTGGCAGCGGCGTCGAGTGCTGCCTGGCTGGTTGCCTGCCCGAGCAGGACCGACTCGATCATCTTCTGCGTGCGCTGGCGTGCCTGCGGCATGACGCCGAGGACCGCGCCGTTGGTGAAGCGGTTCTGCGGCGAGTCACGGATCTCGTTGATCGCCGTCAGGAACTGCGGGTACTTGGTCGACCAGTCCTTGCTTGGTGCCGTGTCATATGCGGCCTTCACGATGGGGTAGTAACCGGTGTCCGACTGCCACTGCCCTTGCACGGCAGCGGTCATCGCGTACTTCACGAACTCCCATGCGGCCTGCTGCTCGGCCGGCGGCCGGCTCTTCATGATGTAGAGGGAGGCGCCGCCGATGATGTTGCCGCCCTCTTTCGGCTTGCTGTCCGGCCGCGGGTAGAGGCCGGTGCCCAGCTCCCACTTCCCGGCGATGGTGGTGATGTGACCGCGCAGGCGCGCGGTGCTCTCGATGTACATCGCGGTCTTCTGCGCGTTGAAGGCGTTCGCTGCGCCGTCGTTGTCGATGCCCGGGTTGTAGAAGTAGCCGCCGTCCACACCGGCCTTCCACCAGTCGAGGATGGCCTTGCCGGCGGCGTTGCTGTAGACGACCTTCGTCGCGCGGTTGTCACGGCCGTTGCCGTTGTCGGCGTAGAGCTGGCCGGACGTCGCCAGGAGCTGCTCGAAGAGCCATCCGTAGATGGAGGGCCCGAAGCCGTAGCGGACGGTCTGCCCGCTCGCGTCCTTCTTGGTGAGCTTCTTTGCCGCGTCGGCAATCTCGGTGAACGTCACCGGAGGCTTCGTGGCGTCGAGCCCGACCTCTTTGAAGGCGTCCTTGTTGAAGTAGAGCATCGGCGTAGACGCGTTGAACGGCATGCTCTGGAGCTTGTCCTGGTACTTGTAGTAGTTGATCACCGAGGGCTCGAAGTCCGAGGTGTTGAACTTGTCGCGGTCGATGAATGCCTGCATCGGCACGACCTGCTGGCTGTCGTACATGTAGCGCTGGCCGATGTCGTACACCTGCACGAGCGCCGGCGCCGCGTTCGACGCGATCGCGGTGTTCAACTTCGCGAGCAGGTCGTCGTAGTTGCCCTGGAAGATCGCTTCGACCTTGATCTTGCTTTGGCTGCCGTTGAACCCGGTGACGATCTTGTTGAGCGCGTCACCGTTGACGCCGGACATCGCGTGCCACCAGGTGATCGTCGCCGCCGGAGCGACATCCTTTGCCGGCGCCAGCGCGCTGCTGTCAGTTCCGCCGCCGGGTGCGGCACCGCCACAAGCGGCCGCCACGACCGTGAATGCGAGTGCGAGCGTTGCGAGTCCGCGCATCTTTCCCTCCGTGCGTCCCTATCCTTTGACCGCCCCCGCGGTCAGCCCTCGGATGAGTTGACGCTGCCCCAGGACAAGCAGGGCAAGCGTCGGTACAGCGACCATGATGACACCAGCCATCACCAAACCCCAGCGGAGAGTTTCTTCGAAGCGCAGCTGGGCGATCCCGACCTGAGTCGTTCGCATCAGCGTCTGGTTCGTGATCAGAAGCGGCCAGAAGTACTGGTTGTACGTCGACAGGAAGCCGTAGATGGCGACGGTCGCCAGCGCGGGGCGCGACAACGGGATCACGGTCGAAATGAGGAAGCGGAACGTCGACGCTCCGTCGATCCGCGCCGCGTCCCAGAGCTCGCGTGGGATCTGCATGAATCCCTGTCGCAGCAGGAACGTGCCGAACGCCGTGGCCATGAACGGCACCGCGAGGCCCTGATAGGTGTCGAGCCAGCCGATCGTCCGGATGGTCATGTAGTTCGGGATGATCGTCGCCTCCCACGGGATCATCAGCGTGCTGAGGAACAGGAAGAACAGCACCTGCCGTCCGCGGAACACCAGGAACGAGAACGCGTACGCGGCAAGGCTCGCGGTGACCAGCTGGCCTGCCACCACCGCCGAAGACACAACGAAGCTGTTGATCAGGTAGCGGACGATCGGGATCGTCGAAAAGACCGCCGCGTAGTTGTCGAGTGTCGGCTGCGCCGGGAGGACCGGCGGAGGGAACGTCGCGATCTCGGACTCGCTCATGAGTGAATACGACAGCGCGACCAGCAGCGGGAACGCGACGATGATCGAGCCGATCAGGAGCAGCGCGTACTTCGCGAAAGTACTGAGCGCTTTCATTGGTAATGAACTCTTCGCTCGACGAAGCGGAACTGGATGATCGTGAGCCCCATCACGAGCAGGAACAGGATCACCGCCTGCGCGCTCGCGAAACCGAACTGGAAATTCTGGAACGCGTCCTGATAGATGCTGTACACGAGGACGCGCGTGGCATCCACCGGCCCGCCTCTGGTCATGACGTGGATCTGCGTGAAGGCCTGCAGCACCGCGACGGTGTCGACCACGAGCAGGAAGAAGAGCGACGGGGACACCATCGGGATCGTGATGCGAGTGAACATCCGCAGGCCGCGCGCGCCGTCGAGACGCGCTGCTTCGTAGATCTCCTCAGGCACGCCCTGGAGGCCCGACAGCAGCACGATGATGTTCGTGCCGAGCGTCAGCCAGATCGTCGTGATGGACACCGCGATGATCGCGGTCGTCGGCTGGATGAGCCAATCCGGTCCGTTCACGCCGACGCGCGACAGCATGTAGTCGAGGAGGCCGAGGCTCGGGTTGAACAGCAGCAGCCAGATGAGCGCGCCCACTGCCGCCGAGATCGCGATGGTGCTCGACATCATCGTCCGGAACACGTTGATCCCGCGCAGCCGCTGATTGAGAAGGACGGCGAGCACGAGGCCGAGCGCGATGCCCACGGGCACCGTGTACAGCGCGAAGATCGCCGTGGCCTGCAGTCCCGTCCGGAACGCCTGCGATGTGAGGAGCTCGATGTAGTGGTCGAGCCCGGCGAACGTCGTGATCGCGCCCGTCGCGCGGGTGTTGAAGAAGCTCAAGTAGAAGGTCTGCGCCAGCGGGATGAACACGAACGCCGCGAACAGAAGGAGCGACGGCGCGAGGTAGGCGAGCCCGACACCGAGCGATCGCAGGTCGCGCGAGCTCCAGCCCATCACCGTCGCGGCATCGTACCGCTGATCTCGAGCAGGTCGGTGAGGATCGCGTACGCCACCTGGTCCACGTGCGGATCGTGCAGCTGTACCGCGACCCGACCCGCCAGATCCGTCTCGAACACCAGGCCCATCGAAAAGTCATCGACGGCGTACAGGGGATCCAGCGGACCGAGACGGCGCGGGCCGAACGAGGCGACGACCTCGCCGTTCCGGCGCGAGATCTCGATGACTGGGCGCACGCGGTCGCCGCTCTGGGCCGCGGCGCGCGCGGCCGTCGCGGCTCGCGCGTCGATCGGCTCGCGCGCCACGTCCTCGGGCGAGAGCTCCGCGTCCATGAGAACGTTCGCGAGGATCGTCGCCTTCGCCGCCGCGTCGTGGCCGTCGAGGTCGCTCCGCGGATCGGCTTCGGCGATGCCGAGCCGCTGCGCCTCGGCCAGTGCGTCGTCGAACGGCACGCCGGCGGCCGCCGCGGTGAGGATGTGGTTGTTCGTGCTCGACACGATGCCGCGGATCGCCGAGATCTTCGCCAGCGGAAGCGCCGACCGCCGCAGCGTGAACACCGGGAGACAGTCGGCGAGCGTCGCCTCGAAGCGGAGCATCCGGCCGTGCTCGAGCGCGAGTGTGTGAAGCTGGCGATAGGCGCGTGAAATGGGCCCCTTGTTCGCGGTCACGACGTGCATCCCCGCGGTCAGCGCCTCGCGGATGTAACTCAGTGCGGGCTCACCGGTGAGCGGATCGAGTGGTGTCATCTCGACCAGGATGTCCGCGGGCAGCGAGGCGATCGGTGGCGTCTTGCCCAGTGGAAGGTCGGTGCCAGCGAGGATCGTCGCGAGGTCGATCCCGTCCGGATCGACGACCGCGCCGTGCCGCCCCGTTGCAAGTGCCGTGACGGTAAAGGGGGCCTTGGTGGCGAGCAGCACCTGCGCGAGTGCGCGGCCGACGTTGCCGAAGCCGTAGAGAGCTAGCCGCACGCCGAAAACCTAGCGCTGCCGGGGACGACCCGTTGACCGTCCCCGGCAGC
>JBDUCG010000033.1:0-11587 GCA_040003565.1 Chloroflexota bacterium
GTGTCGATGAGGTGCGTCGTGACCTGGCCCGAGCGGAAGAGCTCGCTCGCGAGGATCTTCTTGTGCGCGGGAATGTTCGTCGTGACGCCGACGATCGTGAACTCGTCGAGGGCGCGCTGCATGCGCGCGACGGCCTCCGGACGGTCGCGGCCCCAGGCGATGACCTTCGCGAGCAGCGAGTCGTAGAACGGCGGCACCTCGTAGCCCTGGAAGCAGTGCGTGTCGATGCGGATGCCCGGGCCGCCCGGCTGCAGCCACGTCGTAAGCACACCCGTCGACGGCGCGAAGTTCTGTTCGCTGTCCTCGGCGTTGATGCGGCACTCGATCGCGTGGCCGCTGATCCAGATCTGTTCCTCGCTGAACGACAGCGGCTGTCCGGACGCGAGGGCGATCTGCTCCTTCACGAGGTCGATGCCGGTGGTCATCTCGGTGACCGTGTGCTCGACCTGGATGCGCGAGTTCACCTCGATGAAGTAGAACTCCCCGCGCGCGTCGACGAGGAACTCGAACGTGCCGACGTTGCGATAGCCGAAGCGGACCGCGGCATCAACGGCGCACTTCGCGATCGCCTGCCGCAGCTCTTCACTGATGGACGCCGAGGGTGCCTCTTCGATCATCTTCTGGTTGCGTCGCTGGATGGAGCATTCGCGCTCCCCTAGGCAGATGCCGCTCCCGTATTCGTCGACCGCGACCTGCGCCTCGACATGCCGAACGCCCTCGAGGCAGCGTTCGACGTAAAGACCGGGGTCACCGAACGACGCCTTGGCCTCGGTGCTGGCCTGGTCCCACAGACGCTGCAGCTCCTGCGGCGCGACCACCTTGCGCATCCCGCGACCACCGCCGCCCGAGCGCGCCTTGAGCATCACGGGGTAGCCGACGGCCTCCGCAATGCGCAGCGCCTCGGCCACCGACTTCACCGGACCGTCCGAGCCCGGGATCACCGGAAGTCCAAGCTTCTTCATCGCGACGCGCGTCGCGACCTTGTCATGGAAGCGCCGGAGGACCTCGGGCGGCGGGCCGATGAAGACGAGACCGTGTTCTTTGCAGACCTCGGCAAAGTCGGCGTTCTCGGCGAGGAAGCCGTAGCCAGGGTGGATGGCCTGCGCACCGCTGATCAGCGCGGCGGACATGATCGCCGGGATGTTGAGGTAGCTCTCGCGGGACGACGCCGGCCCGACGCAGATCGCCTCGTCGGCGAGATGCACGGGGAGGCTGTGCGCGTCGGCCTCGCTGTACACGACGACCGTCTGGATGCCGAGCTCGCGGCACGCGCGGATGACGCGGAGTGCGATCTCGCCCCGATTGGCGATGAGGATCTTATCGAAGGACACTCAGCGCCTCCTCAAGCGTCTTCGCGTCAGACACATTCGCCGTCCGCGCTTCGGGGAGGATCCGTTTCGCGAGTCCGGTGAGGACGCTCGACGGACCGAACTCGACGAATGCGGTCGCGCCCTCCCCTTGAGCGCGCCGCATGCAGGCGACCCACTGTACCGGAGACCACACCTGTTTCTCCAGCAATGACGGGAAATCCGCCGCATGTTCGTGCATCAGTGCATCCACATTTGATACGACGCGGTAACGGAGCGCCTGGAACGGTGTCGCGGCGATCGCCTCCGCGAGACGCGGCGCGACCGGTCGCATCGCGGGCGAGTGGAACGCGGCGGAAGTGCGCAGCGGGATCACGCGCTTCGCGCCGGCTTCTTTCAGCGCGGCGGTCGCGCGCTCGAAGCCGTCCTTCGGACCGGAGATGACCACCTGACCCGGCGCGTTGTCGTTCGCGACGACGAGACCTGTCCCATCGATCGCTTTTGCGATCACGTTCGCGTCGAGGCCGATCACCGCAAGCATGCCGCCCGATGGATCCGCCTCCTGCATCAGCTCTCCGCGGCGGCGGACGAGGACTACCGCATCAGCCAGCGCGAGCGCGCCCCCGGCGACGAGCGCGCTGAACTCACCGAGCGAGTGGCCCATCACGACCGTCGGCTCGGGCAGCTCGCCGCCCGCTTCCTGCGCGGCGCGAAGCGCGGCGACCGACGCGGTCAGGAGCGCGGGCTGCGTGTTCGCAGTCTGGTCGAGCTCGCTCTGCGGACCTTCCCAGGAGAGCCGGCGCAGATCGAGGCCGACCGCGTCGCTCGCCTCTTCGAATGCCCGCGCCGCGCTCGGATAACGGTCCGCGAGCTCGTGACCCATGCCCACGGTCTGCGAGCCCTGACCGGGAAAGAGCCACGCGACGCCGCTCCCCATGGCTTCCCTCTAACGGGGCTTCTTCATCGCCGCTGCGTATTCGGGGAAGTAGCGCTCGATCGTGCCGAGGTCGAACTCGCGCAGGATGGATGTGTTCGGCTCGCGCTCGAGCAGGAACTCGATCGAGCGCCTCAGCAGGTCGTACACGTCGCCCCCGCCGTAGCGTTCGAGCTCGGCTTTCGAGACGCGCACCATGTGCGATGTCTTCGTCGGCGCCGTCACGGTCACGGTCGCGAGCCAGCCGTTGCCCGATTCGGTGTGGGTGATGTCGATCTTGCGGGCGGCCATCAGCGCAGTGTTATCACGAGCAGGGGCTGACCGTATTCGACGGGCGCTCCGCCCGCGACGAGCACCTCGCGGACCTCGCCGTCCGCAGGTGCGACGATCTTCGCGACGTGGCCCAGTGATTTGATCCCGCCGAGCACGTCGCCACGCGTCACCGCGTCGCCGGCCTGCCACTCCTTCGACGGATTGAAGATGCCGACAGTCGTCGCGTGCACTCGCTGCGTGGGCGGTCGCACCGGCTGCGCGTCGGCCGTCGCCGCAGGTCGCTCCGTGGTCGCGAGGTTCGCATCCGGGCGCGCGCCGCTGCGCCGCGTGACGGACACCGCGAAGCTATCGGCCTCCACTTCGATCGTCATCGCGGGCGATCCGTCGGCCAGCCGCATCAGATCGTCGAGTAAGCCGAGGACGTGATCGGTGTCGCTCAAGATGTCAACCGCTTCGTGATGCGTTTCCACCACGAGTCCGGGGGTGGCGGTGGCGCCGCGGCTCCACCCTGCTCGGCGATGGCACCGAATGCGCGGAAGCGCTCGTAGCGGGCCGACATGAGATCCGCGGCCGGCACGCGCTCGAGTCGCGCGAGCTGGGCCTTGAGGGCGGTGCGGATGGCGGCCGCGGTCGCGGCATGGTCGGTGTGCGCGCCGCCCGGTGGCTCCGGGATGAGCGCATCGACGACGCCGAGCTCCAGCAGATCGGGCCCCGAAAGGCGCATCGCCTTCGCGGCGCGCTCGGCCTCCGCGGGGCTGCGCCACAGGATCGCCGCGCAACCCTCGGGCGAGATGACCGAGTAGATCGCGTTCTGGAGCGCGAGCACGACGTCGCCGACGCCGAGCGCGAGCGCTCCGCCCGAGCCGCCCTCGCCGAGGATCACGACGACGATCGGCGTGTGCAGGCGCGACATGAGCAGGATCGACTGCGCGATCGCCTCGGCCTGACCGCGCTCCTCGCCCTCGGGGCCGGGGTACGCGCCGGGCGTGTCGATGAAGGTGATGAGCGGTAGGTGGAACTTCTCCGCGAGCCGGTACAGCCGCATCGCCTTGCGGTAGCCCTCGGGATGCGGCATGCCGAAGTTGCGCGCGATGTTCTCCTCGGTCGACGCGCCCTTCTGCTCGCCGACGATGACGACGGGCTGGCCGTCGAGATCCGCCATGCCACCAACGATCGCGGGATCGTCGCGGAAGCCGCGGTCGCCGTGGAGCTCGTGGAAGCGATCGAAGACGCGACTCACGACCTCGAGCGTGTGCGGGCGCTGGATGTTGCGCGCCGCCTGCACCGCTTCCCACGGGGTCGGGCGCGACGCGAGCTGCGAGGGCTCGGTGATGAGGTTCGCGTCTTCGGGAAGGTGGCCGTTGCCTTCGACGGTCTTCTTTGAGCCGGTGAGACGCTCCAGCATCGACACGCTCAGAGGCTCCAGCGCAGGTCCCGCGATGCTGCGCGGAACGCCGTCAGGAAGAATGCGAGGCGTTCGCGCAGGTGCGGGCGCGGAACGATCTGATCGATGAACCCGCGCTCCAGGAGGAATTCAGCCTTCCCGAATCCGGTCGGCAGCTTCTCACCCACAGTTCCGCTCGTCACGCGTTCGCCCGAGAAGCGGATCATCGCTCCCGGCTCCGCGACGATGATGTCGCCGAGCGACGCGAACGACGCCAGGACGCCGCCGGTGGTCGGGTCGGTGATGACGCTCACGTACGGAAGTCGCGCCTGATCCAGACGCGCGAGCGCGCCGAGGATCTTCGCCATCTGCATCAGGGCGATCGTGCCCTCCTGCATGCGCGCGCCACCGGACGCGGAGACGATGACCAGCGCTCTGCGCTCGGCGAGCGCGAGCTCGGCGGCGCGCGTGATCTTCTCGCCGACGACTGCGCCCATCGAGCCGCCCATGAACTCGAAGTCCATCACCGCTAGCACGACCGGGTTCTCGCCGATCGTCGCCTCACCGGTGATGATCGCGTCCTTCTCACCACTCTTGACCTGCGCGGCGGCGATGCGCTCCGGATAGGGCTTGCTGTCGGTGAAGCCGAGCGGATCGCCGGACGTCAGCGCGGCGTCGTGCTCGTGGAACGAGCCCTTGTCGACGAGGAGCTCGATGCGCTCGCGCGCGCCCAGCCGGAAGTGGTGCTCGCACTTCGTGCACACGTTGAGATTGCGCGCGAGCTGCTTGTTGAAGAGCATCTCGTTGCAGCTCGGACACTGCGTCCAGAGGTGCGAGGGGAACTCGTTCGGCTTTCGACCGAACGGCATCCTGAGTCTCATTTCGCGTCCTGCTCAAGGTACCAGCAGAGCCCAACGACACCGGGGCCCGCGCGGGCACCGATGACCGGGCCGGCTTCGGCGATCCAGTGCTCCACGCAGTGATAACGCTGCTGCACCCAGTCCGCGACGTCGCGCGCGCGGTCCGGCGCGTTCGTGTGCAGCGTGCAGGCGTGGATGCGCGCGCCCGCCGGCACGCGCGCCTCGACGAGCTCCTTCATGCGCTGGACGGCCCGCTCCCGCGTCCGAACGCGATCGGCCGGATGCACGACGCCGTTCGACACCTCGAGGATCGGCTTCATCTTCAACATCGAGCCGAACAGTGCCTGCGCCCCGCTCACCCGCCCCGAGCGCTTCAGGTACTCGAGGGTGTCGGCGACGGCGTAGATCGGGATCTTGCCCGAGAGCTTCTTCGCGATCTCCACCGCCTGCTCGAACGAGCCGCCGCTCCGGCGCAGCCGCGCGCACGCGGTCGCGATGAGCGAGATGCCCCCAGCGAGCGAGCGCGTGTCGATCACTTCGATGGTCACGCCGGGCATCGCCTGCGCGGTCGTGCTCGCGACCGAGAACGTGCCCGAAAGCTCCGTCGCGACGACCAGTACGAGCAGCTGCTTTGTCCCTTCGGCGACGATCGCGTCGTACACGTCGCGGCACTCACCCATGTTCGGCTGCGATGTTCCGGTCAGCACGCCCGGCGCGGCGATGCGGCGGTAGAACTCGTCGGCCGACAGATCGACGTTCGCGGTGAAGGTCTCGGATCCGATATCGACGTGCAGGGGCAGCCAGCGGATGTCGAACTCGCGCTGCAGCTCGGGCGTGAGACACGCGGTCCCGTCGACGACGATGGCGAAACGTTCGCTCATGCGAGAGCGACCTCACCGGCGACGACACGCTCGGTGCCCGACGAAGTGCGCACGAGCAGCGCGCCGTCGTCGTCGATCGCCGTCGCGACGCCCCGCAGCGGTGCGCGCTCGCCGGTGCGGACCTCGACCGTCTTGCCGAGGAACGTCGAGCGTCGGCGCCATTCGTCGAGCGCCGCGGCGCGCGCAGCTGGCTCCTCGAGGCGGTCGAGCTCGCCCGTCAGACGCGCGAGCAGCGCGAGCCGGTCGAGCGGATAGCCGGCGGCCGCGAGCGAGATCGCTCGCTCGCGAAGCTCCGCGGGGAAGTCGTCACGGCCCTGATGCACGTTGATGCCGATACCGAGCACGAGCACGCCTCCGTCCCCATCCGATGTCGCATGTGCGAGCGCGCCCGCGACCTTCCTCCCCTCGAGGTGCACGTCGTTGGGCCATTCTAGGCGGGCGTCGGCGCCGACCAGGCCGTCCAGCGAGCGCGCGATCGCGACACCCGCGAGCGCCGCGAAGAGCGCTGGAGCGACCGGCGCGGGCCGCACGATCCACGACGCCAGGAGGCTCGTGCCTTTTGGCGCGACCCACACGCGACCGCGCGTTCCCTGCCCCGCGCTCTGCTCGTTCGCGACCACGACGACGCCGGATGCGCCCTGCGTCGCAAGCTCGCGCGCGCGCGACTGCGTCGACGGCAGGACGTCGTGGTACTCGATGCCGCGACCGAGCTCTCGCGCGAATGCCGAACACACCGCGGGATCGGCCAGCAGCGCGAGTCGCGTTATTTCAAGACCTGCGCGCCGGCGGCACGCACGCGCACGACGCGGCCACGCCCCGGTACGCCCGCAGCCGCAGCGGCTTCTTCCATCGCGGCGACGACACGTGGGGCGAGCCGCGCGGGCGCGACCGCGAGCACACTCGGGCCCGCGCCGGACAGCGCCGCTCCGAACGCGCCGGCCTCGCGCGCGGCGGCGATGATCTCGTCGAGCGCGGGCACGAGCTTGGTGCGCGCAGCCTGATGCAGGCGGTCCGCCATCGCGAGCGCGAGCAGTGTTCCGTCCGACCGCATGACGGCGGCGATGAGCGCCGCGCCGTGCGCGACGTTGAAGACGGCGTCCTCGCGCGACACCTGCGGCGGAAGGACGGCGCGCGCCGCCTCGGTCGAGAGCGGCCGTCCGGGTATGAGGAGGCACACGCGCCACGTGCGCGGGAAGATCAGGCGCGTCGCGACCGGACCGCCCTCGTCGGGCAACGCGACGGTGAACGATCCGTACAGCGCGGCGGCGACGTTGTCGGCATGGCCCTCGACCTCGCTCGCGATGCGGAGCAGCGTGCGGCGGTCGAACGGCTCGCCGAGCAGCGCGTTCGCGGCCACAGCGCCGCCGACGATCGCCGCCGCGCTCGAGCCGAGGCCACGTGCGATCGGGATCGCCGAACGCTGGGTCACTGACTGCGCGGGGAGTTCGCGATGCGCCGCCATCCCGGTCGCGCGCGCCGACACGACGAAGAGGTTCTCATCGCCAGGCGGGATGCCCTGGCCATCTCCGTCGACGGTCACCGACCACGCCTTCGCCGGACGAAGCTCGAACTCCGCGAGCAGCGGGAGCGCGAGGGCGAACGAGTCGAATCCCGGACCGAGGTTCGCGCTCGACGCAGGGACGCGGACACGCAGCTCGCTCACAACCGGTGCGTTAAGCGCGCGTGGTGTTCGCGATCGCGCCCATCACGGCATCGGCGGTCGCATCGACCTCGACGACCTCTCGGCTGAGCGAGCGCGCGGTGTCCGGATCTTTGAGACCGTTCCCGGTCAGGACGCACACGACGCTCGATACATCCTTCAATCCTCCGCTCTTCGCGCGCTTGCGGAGGCCCGCGACCGACGCGGCGCTCGCCGGCTCGACGAAGATGCCTTCGCGCCGCGCGAGATCGCGATACGCGTCGATGATCTCCGCGTCGCTCACCGCCTCGATCGCGCCGCCGGACTCGTCGCGCGCGCGCAGCGCGCCCTGCCATGACGCCGGCGCGCCGATGCGGATCGCGGTCGCGATCGTCTCGGGCTCCGCGACGGGCTTGCCCAGCACGATCGGCGCGGCGCCCTCCGCCTGCCAGCCGTACATGCGCGGCCGGCGCGTCGACATCCCCGCGCCGACGGCCTCGACGAATCCGCGCCAGTATGCGGTGATGTTGCCGGCGTTCCCGACCGGGATGAACAGCGCGTCGGGTGCGTCGCCAAGCGTCTCGCATAGCTCGAACGCGGCGGTCTTCTGACCCTCGATCCGGTGCGGGTTGACGCTGTTGACGAGCGTCGCCTCGCCCTGCTGCGCGAGCTCCTTCACGACGGCGAGCGCCGCGTCGAACGGGCCGCGCACGGCCACGACGGTCGCGCCGAACGCGATCGCCTGGGCGAGCTTCCCGAGCGCGACGTAGCCCGCGGGCAGCACGACGGTGCACGGCAGGCCGGCGCGCGCCGCATAGGCCGCGGCCGACGCGGCCGTGTTGCCGGTCGACGCGCACAACACCGCGCCCGAGCGCTCCTCGAGCGCCTTCGCGACGGCGACGACCATGCCGCGGTCCTTGAACGAGCCGGTAGGGTTCGCGCCTTCGACCTTCAGCCACACCGCGTCGATCCCGGTCTCGCGCTCGAGCGATGGCGCGCGCACCAGCGGCGTGCCTCCCTCGCCCAGCGTGAGACGCGGCGTGCGCGCAGTCACGGGGAGATGGGCCGCGTAACGATCGATGAGGCACTGCGCGGGTGTCACGGCGGGATGTTAGCCCTCCTACGTCCTCATACCATGGCGCCGTGAGGCTCAGCGCGAGGGAACGTCAGCTGCTCCAGGTGCTGGTGGTGCTCGCGATCCTGTACCTCGCGATCCAGGTGTTCGCATTCGGTTGGGTCGCGATCGCCCAGGTCGCGGACGTCATCCTCATCTTCGTTGCTGCCTGGGCCCTGGCGTATCTGCTGTCACCGCTCGTGAATCGCATCGACAAAGAGACCCCTCTGAATCGCACGCTGTCAGTGGGCGTCGTGTACGTCCTCATCGCGCTCGTTCTCGTGCTCATCGGCCTGCTCGTCGTCCCGCCGCTCGTCGCGCAGCTCAACGATCTCGTGACGCGCGGACCCGAGTACGGTGAGCGCGCGACGCAGCTCGCGGCCAGCATCCAGACGACGCTCGAGCGGATCGGCATCCACGTCGATCTCACCGAGTTCTACGGAACGCTGCCGCGCCGCCTGGGGGATCTCGCGGCGGCCTACGCGGCGGACATCCTCGGCGTCGTGTCCGCGACCGCGGCGATCTTCTTCAACGTCTCGCTCGTCCTCATCATCGCGTTCCTGATGCTGAACGACGGCGACCTCATGTGGCACCGCTTCACGCGCGTGCTGTCGCCGGAGCTCGGCAGCGAAGCCGAGCTGCTGCGCCAGAGCGCGGACAAGTCCTTCGGCGGGTTCATCCGCGGCTCGCTCATCCTCGGCTTCATCGACGCCGTCGCGACGCTGGCCATCCTCGTCCCGCTCGGCGTGCCGTACGCGGGCGTGCTCTCGCTCGTCTCGGGCCTCACGATGATCATCCCGTTCTTCGGACCGATCATCGCGATGATCCCCGTGCTCGCGGTCACCTTCGTCGGAGCGCCGGATCGGCTGCTCGTCGTCTTCATCCTCGTGCTCGCCGTGCAGCAGGTGCTCCTCAACGTGGTGGGGCCACGCATCATGTCGCGCAGCATCGGCATCCACCCGATCTTCGTGTTCCTCGCGCTGCTCCTCGGCGCAAAGCTCGCCGGCTTCTGGGGCGTATTCCTCGCGGTGCCGGTCGCCGGCGTCATCAACATCTTCCTCCGCTACTCGTACGAGCTCGCCGCCGGCCGCCGCACGCGCGTGCAAGCTTCAAAGCTCATCGAAGATCGCGAGGCGCGAGCGGCCGGGCAGTGAGCGCGCGCAAGCACATCCTCATCACCAACGACGACGGGATCGACGCGGATGCGCTTCCCCCGTTGTCAGAGGCGCTCTCGAAGCTCGGAGACGTCGACGTCATCGTCCCGGAGCGCAACTGGAGCGGCGCGAGCCACAGCATCACCCTCTTCCGCCCGCTCCGCGTCCGCTCCACGAAGCTGCGCAACGGTCACCCGGCCTTTATGACCGACGGCTCGCCGACGGACTCGGTGCGTCTCGCCGTGCTCGGGTTCCTGAAGCACCGGCCGGACATCGTCGTGAGCGGGATCAACCGCGGCGCGAACATGGGCGACGACATCACCTACTCCGGCACCGTCGCCGCCGCGATGGAGGGTCTCCTCTCGAACATCCCCTCGATCGCGATCTCGATCGGCGCCTTCGGAGGCGCCATCGACTACGGGCCCGCCGCGAGCTTCGCGGCGCTGCTCACGCGGAACATCCTCGAACGCGGCCTCGCGCCCGATACGTTGCTGAACGTGAACGTGCCCCCGCTTCCGCGCGACCAGATCGCCGGCGTCGAGGTGACGCGTCTCGGGAAGCGCACCTATCGCGACCAGCTCGTCGAGCGGCTCGACCCCTACGGCAATCCTTATTACTGGGTCGGCGGTCCCGCGGTGAGCGCGGATGCCGAGGACGGCACCGACGTGGCCGCGATGAGCGCCGGCAAGATCAGCGTCACGCCGATCGCGCTCGACCTCACGAACCACGCGCTGCTCGAAGAGCTCGCGCGCTGGGACTGGGGCTGGTCGGCTCCCGTCGAGGTCACTGCGGACTGATCACCGCGACCAACGGCATGTCGGTCTGCGCGCGCTGACCGATGCGCGGCGCTTCCCCCAGCAGCGTCGCCACGACATAGCAGGCGATCGCGAGCCATGCGAGAGCGGTGAACCCGGTCTCGAGCGCGAGCCCCGCGGCGAGGATCGAGCCGATGACCGACGCCACGCCGTTCACGCCCCACGCCCACGCGAGCAGGCCCCGCTCGTGCGCGCCAGCCGCGTTGAGCACGCGCGGGAACGCCGTGCCCATTGGCATTCCAAGCAGGATCGCGAAGAGCAATGCGACGATCACGCGCAGGGCGAGCGGTGCGGCGAGGGTCGCGTTCGCCGCGACCGGGAGGATCACGAGCACCGCCGCGAGCGCGACCGCGCTGCCGAGCGCGGCGCCGCGCACGCCGCCCGGAAGCCGGCGGATGCTCGCCGAGCCCACGGCCGCGCCCGACAGGAGCCCGGCCACGCCGGCCGCGAGCGCAAGGGTCGGCTGTCCGAGGTACAGCGTCAGGCGCTGTAACAGCACGATCTCGACGACGATGAAGCCGGTCCCGAGCAGGAGCGCATAGGCCGTGACCCAGCGGGTCAGCCGTCCGTCGAAGCGCGACACCGTGCGGCGCAGCGGCAGCAGGACGAGGCCGAAAGACAGGAGCAGAGCAGTGATCAGCGCGGTGAGGAGCGTCTGCTGGCCCTGGGGCAGAGCGGCGCGCCCGGCCAGCGTCTCGCTGAGCGGGACGCTGTCGAAGAAGAAGGGCCGGTCGTCGGTCGACGGACTGTGCCGATCATCCAATACGAAGATCGACGCGAGGGGTCCGCTCCGCCGGCCCGGGTCGTAGGCGAGCTCGAAGCCATGGAGTGCCGCGAAGTCGCGGATCCGGCTCAGAGCCGCATCGTCGAACTCTTGTGTGCGCACGAGCATCAACCCGAACTCGGCGCTGCGGACGACAGCGATGTGCCGATCGGGATGATCGATGCCGGCGCGGCGCAGACCTGCGCTCGCGATCTCCATCGCCCGCAGCATCTCGGTCGGCGGATCGCGGTACCACCGGCCGATCGAGAGCGTCCCGCCGGGAGCCAGGTGACCCAGGTAATCGGCGAACGCCTCCTCGGTGTAGAGATAGCTTTCCGAGAGCGCGTACGCGCCGCTCTGCAGCGCGGCCCAGCTGTCGACCACGGTCATCACGATGACGTCGTACCGGTCGCTCGAGCGCCGGACGAAGCTGCGCGCCTCGTCCGCGACCACGGTCACGCGC
>JBDUCG010000241.1:0-3427 GCA_040003565.1 Chloroflexota bacterium
CAGCGTGACGCCGCCGCCGCGCGCGCGTGCCCAGCCGATCGCGACCTTGGCCGCGAGGTCCGCGTACCGGCCGCCGCGGACCGGCACGAGCACGTGCCGCGCCCGCGAGAACGGTCCCTTCACGACCGCGATGTCGCAGGGGGGAGCGCGGAGGACGTCTTCGATCGTCGTGCCCAGTAGATCCCAGCCCGGCCGCCGCCACGAGAGGATCAGCAGCTCAGGATGTTCGTTCGCGACGGCCTCCTGGATCGACTGCCATCCCTGCCGCGCGACGGTCACCAGCGTGCGCACGTGCGCGTCGGCCGGCGCGAGCTGATCGAGCGTGCGGCGCAAGCGCCGCGCCTCCGGCTGGACCGACGCGAGCGGATCCCCCTCCGGGACCTCGATGACCGACGCGAGGATGACCTCGTCGCCCGCCGCGAGCGCCAGGGCGAGATCGACCGCGGCGCGGTCGCGCTCCGGGTCGACGATCGCGACGAGGCATCTCATACGGCGCGCCCGAGGATGACGGGTAGCACGCGTTCGCGCAGGACGCGCGGCCAGGCGTGCTCGCGCGCCCGCGCGCGCATCCGCATGACCGGTGCGTCCAGCGCGCGCTCGACCGCGTCAGCGATGATGCTTCCGTCCGCGTCCGGCGCGACGTAGATGGGGTCGTCGCCGCCCGTCTCGCGCAGGGCGGGGATGTCGCTGCACACGATCGGCATGCGGTGGAGGCCGGCTTCCAGCATCGGGATGCCGAAGCCCTCGCTCTCGCTGGGAAAGACGAGCACATCCGCGAGCGCGAAGAGGTCGACGACGGTGCCGTACTTCGCGCGCACGCCGAGGGCAGCGAGGAGGTGCACTCCCTCCACCTTCTTCGCGCGCGCCGTGAGCTCTTTGAGGTACGCCTGGTTCGCGGCGTTGTGCGGACCGACGGTCCCGGTCACGACGAGCATCGCGTTCCGGCCACGACGGCGGAGCTCCGCCGTCGCGTCGATCGCGGCTTCGATGCGTTTCCGCCGCGTGAGGCGGACCGGAAGGAGGAGCAGCGGGTCCGCGTCGAAGAGCCGCAGGCGCTGCGCGAGGTGGAGGCCGGTGGGCGCGAGGCCGAGCACCTCACCGACGTCGACGCCGTTGGTGACGACCGCGATCTTGTCGCGTGCGAGCCCGGTGAGACGCGACAGCTGCTCGGCACGCTCTTCGGAGACGGTGACGTACCGCACGCCCGGCACAGCGCGGTTGACGATGTCCCACGGCGCGCCTTCGCGATGCAACGCGGCGTAGCGCTCGTCGAAATGGGAGATGTCGTGCGTCCAGGCGATGAACCGGCCGGGATGCTCGCGCGCGATCGTTGCGAGCGCGCTCGTGAGCGCGAGGTTCAGCGGCATGGTGAAGACGTTGTGGACGACGACGCGGTCCGCGCGCGCGACGTGCGGCCGGATCTTGCTCAGGAGGCGCGCGACGAGCGCGTCGTGCTCCGGTCGTTTCACGCCTTCCGAGAGCGCCGCGAGGTCGCGCTCGACGGCGGCGCCTCGGGAGTCCGCCTCGGCGACGCGGATCACGCGCACGCCGCGCGGTTTCGCGCCGCCACGACCGGCGAGGACCGCGACGTCCTTGCCCGCGGCCTGGAGCGCGGCGATGTGCGCGGCCATGACCTGCTCCACACCGCCGAGGACGGTCGGCGTCGTGTAGTGGATGAAGAGGATGCGGCGGATGCCGGCCGTCACGCGGGAGCGGCCGTCCTCGTCTGGGCGACGCGGCCCTGCCCACCGGCGACGTGGTCGCCCTTCGCGCCGCGACGAACGCGGAATGTCACGCGCTCGCCGAACACCTGCATGTCGCGCACGTCGATGCGCTCGAGCCACGGCGGCAGCGCTGGATCGATGAGCAGCTGCTGCGTCGCGAGATCCGGCGTAAAGCCGAGCAGCGTGCGCAGGGAGAGGAAGATCATGCCCGCGGACCACGCCTGCGGGATGCACGACACGAGGTAATCCGCGGGGCGCGACGAGAAGCGCAGGTCGCGCTGGAAACCACAGAAGAGCTCGGGCAGGCGCGCGTCCGGAAAGCGGCGGCCCGCCTCGATCAGCGCGCTCGTGATCTCGGCCGCCTCCTCACGAAAGCCGTACCTGGCGAACCCCTGCGCGATGAGCGAGTTGTCATGCGGCCAGACCGAGCCGTTGTGATAGCTCATCGGGTTGTACGTCGGGTACGTGCTCGACAGCGTGCGGATGCCCCAGCCGGTGTACATGTCCGGCGTCATGAGACGGTGGACAAGCGTCGCCGCTCGCTCGGGGCTCGCGATCCCGCACCAGAGCGCATGGCCGGCGTTGCTCGTCACCGCGCGGACCTGCTTCTTGTCGCCGTCGAGCGCTTGCGCGTAGCAGCCGTGATCCGGCATCCAGAAGTCGCGCTCGAAACGCTCGCGCAGCTCGCGGGCCTCGCCGCGCAGGCGGTCGGCGCGAGTGGCATCGCCGTCGAACGCGTAGAGGTCGGCGATGCCCATCTTCGCGGCGTAGAGATATGCCTGCACCTCGACCAGCGCCGCGGGCAGCTTCGACCATGTTCCGTCGGGGTCGGAGAGCGACTGCGGCGAATCCTTCCAGCCCTGACTGCGCAGGTCGGAGCCGCGCGGTCCGTACTCGACGTATCCGTCGCGGTCCGCGTCGCCGTAGGTATCGCACCACGTCAGCGCGCGCTCCGCCGCCGGCAGCAGCTCGCGCCAGAACTCGCGGTCGGCGGTCCACTTCACGGTCTCGGCGACGAGGAACGCGAACAGCGGCGTCGCGTCGACCGAGCCGTAATACGGCCGATGCGGGATCTCGCCGAGACGCGCGAGCTCGCCGCGACGCAGCTCGTGGAAGATCTTGCCGGGCTCTTCCTCAGAGAAGTCGTCGACCTTCTGGCCCTGGTACTTCGCGAGGAGCCGCAGCGTCCCGCGCGCGATGTCGGGGTTCCAGCCCAGCGTCTGGTACGCGCAGATGAGGCCGTCGCGCCCGAACGGCACCGCGTACCACGGGATGCCCGCGGTGGGGTAGGGCCCGCTGTCGTGGAACTCCATGAGCGCGCGCAGGTCGAGCGCGCTGCGCGTGATGAGGCCCTCGTCGAGCGTCTCGGAGCTCGTCGTGTACCGGGCGCACGCGCGGAGGAAGCGGCGGTAGCGCGCGTTCAGCGCGTCGATCGCGTCGTCGAAGCGATCCGGCGATGGCGCCGCGCCCGCCCCGTCCTCGCGCGGGATGACCATGAGCTCGATCGTCAGCACGCCCTGCGGCGGGAGCTCTCGCTCGATGTGGAACACGTTGCCCTCGATGCGGTCCGGCGCCGGGCGCATCGTGATGTCCGTGGTGCGACGCACCGCGTCGCGGCCGACGCGTTCGAACACGATGCCGCCCTCGCGCGGTCCGCGCTTGATCTCGAGCGGCGTCGCGGCGACCTCGCGGTAGCCGCGCAC